>NZ_JANLWO010000329.1:0-3669 GCF_031364565.1 Chamaesiphon sp. OTE_20_metabat_361 | reverse complement strand
AGTCGAAGCGATGCGCGAACGGATGAATAAAATTCACATGCGCGGACGGATCGTCAATGGTACACAAATCGGCAGCATTAGGCTGAGAACAAATCCCTACTTCTTCACCGATGTAGAGCATGGGCGCGTCATCGCGTTCGCCTTCCCCAATGACGATCCGTCCGCGCATGTGAATTTTATTCATCCGTTCGCGCATCGCTTCGACTGCAACACGATCGGCTTCATTCTTGTCGCCCTTACCCATCAAGCGTGCTGACGCGATCGCCGCTTGCTCTACTACTTCAATAATTTCTAAACCTAAACTATTTTCCACTGCTATTTGCTCCTAAAAAGCTCTATTTATAGGGATTTGAGTCGTCTACAAGTCTACCAGAGCGTGGGGACGCGTGGGCACATATCAGACTTTTGTCGCTTTGGCGACGCGGCAGGGGATCGCTGAATATTCACAGTAGATCGGAGTAAAATCTCTATATCTACCAACTACCGAATAGATGCTCATTAGCGATCTTGGCGAACGTGGATTACTAAAGTTAATCTCTCCTTATTGTCGCCCCCAGACGATCGGGGACGACGGGGCGATTGTCCATCCACCAGCAGGTTGTGAGCTAATAGTCACGACGGATGTATTGGTCGATGGAGTACATTTTAGCGATCGGACGACGACAGCATTTGATGTCGGCTGGCGATCGGTGGCAGCGAATTTATCAGATCTGGCGGCAATGGGTGCCACACCCTTGGGAATTACCGTCGGGTTAAGTTTGCCCCCGACGTTACCTGTCGTCTGGTTGGAGCAGCTTTACGTGGGGATGCAGGCTTGTTTGGCGCAATATGGAACGGGAATAATTGGCGGCGATTTGACCCGATCGAGTGTAGCGACTGTGGCGATTACCGCATTAGGTAGTGCCCCGAGCCAAAATATCGTCGCCCGATCGACTGCTCAAGTTGGCGATGCGATCGTGGTGACGGGTTATCATGGAGACGCTGCTGCCGGATTGCAATTGCTGCTCAATCCCGAGTTAGGTGTCGATCGATCCAATTTCCAACAGCATCGAGACAGGCTAATTACCGCTCACCAGCGACCCCAGCCGAGGCTAGATGTATTGCCACTGCTGCAAGGGTTGCGAGCTAATAGCGATCGAGCATTGGTGGTAACGGGGATGGATAGTAGCGATGGTTTAGCAGATGCGATCTTCCAAATTTGCGAAGCCAGTGGCGTGGGTGCTAGATTGACGCGATCGACTATTCCGATCTCACCATCCTTATCCCAACTTTTTCCAGATCCGGCTCTAGCATCCGCTCTATACGGTGGAGAAGACTTTGAACTAGTATTAACTATGCCCGAGGCGATCGCGCGTCAATTGGTCGATTTACTAGGCGGTGGGGCGGCAATTATCGGTACGATCGTCCAGCATTCCAATATTTTAATTATCGACGATCGCGGGGATGAGGCACCGATCGATCTAGGAGAGATGTTTGCCAGCGAACCGCGCAAAACTGGATTTCAGCACTTTTAGTAGTGGATGTGCTGTGCCAGACGGGAGTATCGATCGTTCCATGTGTTGACTCAGGGAAGTGACGATCTCGATCGCTGTACACTCAAAGCGATCCGAACTATGCTAAACACGTACAGAAAAACCCCGCTCATTTAACTGTTTTTCCACCTCCCCACCCTATGCACTTCTACCACTCCGATTCCCAGCTAACGCTATTAGCCGAGCAAGCTCTAGCGGACACTCATGCCAAATTCTCCGATCTCCAGCCAGAACAGATTGCGTTGACATGGCTGGTTTACGATCGACCGATCCCGGTGAATACTGGTGGTGCGATTACCGCCGATGAACTGTGGACGTATCCCGTGCGGGGCTTTAATTATCGGGGTGGCGAGCGCATTTATCCAGCCAGTATCGCCAAATTATTTTATTTACTGGCGATGCACGAGTGGCTAGAGCAAGGGATGGCAACGGCTTCTGGCGAACTCGATCGCGCCTTGCGCGATATGATAATCGACTCTAGCAATGATGCCACTAGCCTAGTCGTCGATACCCTTACTGGTACAACTAGTGGCCCCGAACTGTCTGCGGGGCCATTTGAAACCTGGAAAGCTCAACGCAATCTGATCAACCGCTATTATCAATCCCTGGGCTGGTTGGAATTAGACCCGATCAATGTCAATCAAAAGACCTGGAGCGATGGCCCCTACGGGCGGGAACGCTTGTTTGTCGGCGAAATGCGCGAAAATCGAAATATGGTCACGACCGATGCTGTAGCCCGGTTATTGCATAGTATCGTCGGTGGTGCTGCCGTCAGCGGCGATCGATCGAGTCAAATGATGCAACTACTCCACCGCGATCTCAACTTAGCAGGAGTTACCCCCGATTCGGGCGAGGAGAACCAGGTAAATGGCTTTCTAGGCGGGGGTTTACCATCTGAGAGTCAAATGTGGTCGAAAGCTGGCTGGACATCCCAGGTGCGCCATGATGCGGCTTATATCGAACTAGTCGATCGACAGCCTTATTTATTAATTGTGTTTACGGAAGGGACGGCAAACAGCCAAAATCGCCAGATTCTGCCCTTTATTGCCGATCGATTTGTCATGGCAATGGCGCAGATCCAAGCTGACTAAATTATTCGATCTGTAGAGGTAGAGGTAATCCCTCAATTCCCCCTACCTCGTGGCATACTTTTAGATCTACCGATCGATCCCTATTTACCATCATGTCTTCTGTCGCCGTCACCACCTTTAGCTTTGAAACAGTTAGTCTCGATCGCAATGGTGAAATAATCGATCGACAACCCAGATCGGCACAATGCCTGATAGAAAGCTTGGGTGGAAGCTTGACGCTAGAGCTAGTGTTGATTCCCAGCGGTACATTTATGATGGGGGACGCACGACATCATCAAGACGAGCAGCCGATCCACCCAGTTGCGATACCATCTTTTTACATGGGCAAATACCCGATTACTCAGGCGCAATATCGATCGGTCATGGATGGTAGTAATCTGGAGACGGCGCTAGATTACCCGATCGAAAACATTAGTTGGCATGATGCCCGAGAATTTTGCACGAAACTATCCCAAAAAACTGTTAGAGAGTATACGCTACCGAGCGAAGCGCAGTGGGAATACGCCTGTCGTGCTGGTACGGACACCGCTTTTTACTTTGGCGATATAATTACTCCTGAATTGGTAAATTACAACGGGAACTACCCCTATAATGGCGCTCCTGTGGGCGAAAATCGGGGCGAAGCGACACCAGTAGGGATTTTTCCGCCGAATGCCTTTGGCTTATATGACATGCACGGAAGTGTCTGGGAATGGTGTCTCGATGGTTATCAGGCAAGTTATCAAGGTGCGCCGACAGATGGCACGGCATGGGTAGCAGATCGAAGCGATGCCAATATCAAACGAGTCATGCGCGGCGGCTCCTGGGATTATGTCGCGCGTGGCTGTCGCAGTGCCGTACGCTGTAGTCTAGCTCCCGAAATTCGGATCGGCGGCTGCGGCTTGCGAGTCGTGCTCGATACCGACTTCAACAAAGCCGTCAAGCCGGGGAACGGTTGACACCTGACTGCTGCTATGTATCTACTTAACCTCGGTTCGAGATAAGAAGAGCCTAGAGACTGGAAGTCTCCTCCGAGTTGTGTGCGTCAAGACAACGACAAGACAGCG
>NZ_JANLWO010000328.1:0-3099 GCF_031364565.1 Chamaesiphon sp. OTE_20_metabat_361 | reverse complement strand
ACCCCAGAACGGATCGAGCGGGAATTTCGCGATCGACTCTACGATCCCAATGCCGATGCGCGGACGATCCGCCAGAGTCTCGAATCGCTCAAACCAGAAGAATTTACGAGTATTCTCCAATCGCGCGGTGTCTTTACCCATGACAAGATCGTCGAATTAACCGCAATTCTCGATCGCGTCCGCCTACAAGTATTAGCCGAAGTTCGCGCCGCTGAATCCGCCGGGATGCTCGAAAAAACTCAGACCGCGATCGATGTCTACTTGCGGGCTACTCCCAAACAGCAGCTCCTCTCCAATAGCGCCCCCCAAGAATTTAAAGTACTACTCACCGACGGCGATGCCGATCCGCACGAACTCCACGATCGCCTGTCGCGGATCAAACAGTATCGGTTTTTGACCGTACTCCAACAGCGCAACGATCTGACGCCCAATGAAAAGACCCAGATCGCCCAAACCCTCGAACCCGTCCTGACAGTCGCGATCGCCGATACCGAAGGACTCAAAAAAGGGGTTCAAACGCGAGTATCTACCCAGTGGCAACAGGTGCAAGACTACCTCCGCAACACTGGCAAAGACGAACTCAACCCCGATGGCATCAAACGCGACCTTCAGAAGCTCCTGAGCGATCCTCAAGCGGGTTTACACGACATTACCCATCGTGCTAGAAGTTTCGATCGAGACACCTTGGTACAATTGCTCGCGCAGCGGCAAGATCTCAGCCAAGACCAAGTTAATGGGATCTTGGATGGCGTCGAGTCCAACTGGAAGCAAGTCACCCACGCACCAGCCGCGATCGCCAATAAAGCCAGAGCAACGTATGAAGATACCACCAGCGCGATCGCCGATTATCTGCGCCGGACTGGCAAATCCGAACTCAATCCCGACGGCATCAAACGCGATCTCACCACCCTGCTCCACGACCCCAAAACCGGGCTATCATCGATCCGCGATCGGTTGAGCCAAGTCGATCGCGATACCTTGGTACAATTGCTCCGCCAGCGGGAAGACTTCACCGAAGCCGAAGCTAATGAAGCGATCGATCGAGTGCAGGATACGATTCTCCAAGTGCTGCGGACGCCCCGCCGTTTGGCAATGCGTGCCAAAACTCAAGTCAACGACTTCCAAACCACCCTGGCTGACTACCTCCGCAATACCGATAAGCAAGAACTCAATCCTGACGGCATCAAGCGCGATTTTAGCCTGCTCTTGCAAGACCCCCGCTTGGGCATCGAACACCTCGGAGATCGGCTCAAACATGTCGATCGCGATACGATGATCTCCTTACTCTCCCAGCGGGAAGACATCTCCCGCGCCGAAGCCGAGCAAATTGTCGCTCGAATCCTCAGCGTTCGCGATCGCTTTACCCAGCAGCTCGACGCTATTAAAGCCAAAATGCAATCGGTTATCGACGGCATCTTAGGCAAAGTCCGCGACTACTTCAACGGTCTCGAACGCCCCGAACTCAACTATGACGGCATCAAAGCTGACGTTCAAAAACTGTTCGACGATCCCAATGCTGGCTTCGACGCGCTCCGCGACAGGCTCTCGCATTTCGATCGCGATACCTTAGTCGCCGTCTTGAGTTCCCGCGATGACATCTCCCCCGCCGATGCCAACCGAATTATCGATCGGGTCGAACAAACTCGCAACAGCGTTCTCCATCGCGCCGAACGGATTCAAAACCAAATCCAGACCCGGATCGACGATCTCAAGCACCAAGCCCAAGCCCAAGCTGAAGCCACTCGTAAAGCCGCCGCCACCGCCGCCTGGTGGTTATTCGCCACCGGACTAGTGTCGGGTATCGCCGCCGCGATCGCAGGTGCCCTAGCCGCTGGTCCGATCGTCATTTAGCTGGGTTTACCCCCCCAACCCCCCTTATAAAGGGGGGCTTTTACTTTCTCCCCTATGAGGGACGGCTTTTGCTCCCTCCCCTATGAGGGACGGCTTTTGCTCCCTCCCCTTTATAAGGGGAGGGCTGGGGTGGGGTAAAAGACTACGCAGCAACTCCGTAATTCAAGCCAGGAAAGAGTTAAACCCCACCTAACCACTCGACGATCTGCCTTTTGATAGATACTCGATCGCCATTGGATTTGATATTATGTCACAATCCTAGAAGGTAGCGTAATCTACCTCAACCTTAACGAGAAAAATATGACGATCGAACGTGGTTCAAAAGTTCGGATAATGCGCGCAGAGTCTTACTGGTTTCGTGAAGAAGGGATCGTAGCAGCAATGGATAAAAGCGGCATCAAGTACCCCATCATCGTGCGGTTTGACAAAGTTAATTATGCAGGTGTCAACACCAATAACTTTGTCTTGCACGAGCTAGTCGAAACCGCCGCACCTACCAAGAAAGCTCAATCGACTGCCAGCTCTGGTGGTAAACAAACTACGATCGACCCAGCAACGCGTCGCACCGGACAGGGTGACATGAAGGCGGATGTGCGCCCTGGTGCAGGTGCTGAAGCGCCAGCAGTCGATACTACCGCTGTTGAAGGTACGCCCAACCAAGGTACCGAAGCTAGATAGTTGTATATTAGTGGGTGTTTGAAAAGTATAAGATCGCACTCGTAAACCCTAGAGAATCCCCCCTAGCCCCCCTTTTTAAGGGGGGAACCGGACTCTTAGTCCCCCTTTTTAAGGGGGATTTAGGGGGATTCTTTAGGGATTGCAATTGTAGCAAATAAAAATTTTCAAACAGCCTCTTAGACTTCACTAAAAATAGGTAAGCGCGATCGGTCGATCGCGCTTACCTATTTTTATGTGGCGACAAATCTATCTTTCGGTCGATCGTGTAGTCTATCTTTAGAGGCTCTAGATTATGCCAGCGCGCTCGTTATGATTGGGTGGTAATAAATATGAAATGTATCACCAATGACTGAATTAATTAATACGATTAAAACCAAAATTCCAGCATTTAATTTTAGAATTCTCGCTAGAACAGTCCTGAGTTTGTTAGCAGTTGTCTTGTTATTCACAACTACTGCTTGTAATAGCGCTGGAGAAATGAAAGCCAAGGTCGATCCTACCCGCGTTGAAAATCCCCAACCTGGCAAAATCACCGAGTTATACAAGCCGATCGCCCCTGCTGAAGGTGGC
>NZ_JANLWO010000306.1:0-12984 GCF_031364565.1 Chamaesiphon sp. OTE_20_metabat_361 | reverse complement strand
CACCAACCAATCCCGATATACTTTTTCCCAGCGTTGCGGGACGAATTCGGGGGAATTTTGGTTGTCTAAATGCTCCAGACAGTTATCCGCCATCGGGCGAATTTTGACAAACCATTGAGTCGATAGTAATGGCTCGACAGGTACTTTGCCGCGATCGCTGTAAGGTACGGTATGCTTATAAGCTTCGATCTTAACTAAATTACCCAGTTCTTCTAATTTTGCGACGATATTTCGCCGCGCTGCAAACCGTTCTTGTCCGTTAAATTCGCCAGCATTCTCATTGAGAGTGCCGTCTTTATTCATAATATTAATTAACGGCAAGTCATGACGTTTACCCATTGCAAAATCATTCGGATCGTGAGCTGGAGTAACTTTTACACAACCCGTCCCAAATTCAGCCTCAACAAAATCATCGCCTACAATCGGAATATCGCGATCGAGAATCGGCAGTCTCACAGTTTTACCAATTAGATGCTTATATCTTTCATCCTTGGGGTTGACTGCTACTCCCGTATCTCCCAGCATCGTTTCGGGGCGCGTAGTTGCTACTTCAATATGCCCAGAGCCATCGCTTAATGGGTATCGAAAATACCACAAACTGCCATTAGTTTCCTTATTTTCAACTTCCAAATCCGACACCGCCGACTGTGAAGCCGGACACCAATTTACTAAATACTGCCCCCGATAAATCAGCCCATCTTTGTGCAGCCGCACGAATGCCTCTAATACCGCCGCAGACAACCCCTCATCTAGCGTAAACCGTTCCCGTGTCCAATCCGCCGAGACACCCATCCGCTTGAGCTGATTGACAATCGTCCCACCCGACTCCACCTTCCATTCCCAGGCTCGCTCTAAGAATTTCTCGCGTCCGACATCGTACCGTGTTTTACCTTCAGCCTTGAGCTGCTTCTCTAGAATCGTCTGTACCGCAATACTCGCATGATCCGTACCGGGAAGATATAGAGTATTGTCCCCACACATCCGATGATACCGAATCAGCGCATCAATTAGCGATTGTTCAAACGCATGTCCCAAGTGCAAACTCCCCGTCACATTTGGCGGCGGAATGACGATGCAGAAGGGTTTCCCACCTCTAGCCGGATCGACTTTGTAGGTTTGGTTTGTTTCCCAAATCTGCTGCCATTTGGCTTCGGTTGTCTTTGCGTCGTACTGGGGGGGAAGATTGGCTGTCATGGGATGCGTGATGTTGGCACTCTATTATAATTGTGCCATAGAGAAGGGAGTAGGAAATATGGATGATATGGATTTAGGAAAATTAAACCGCAGAGGCGCTGCGCCTCTGCGGTTAAAAAAAGAAATTAATCTTTCAAAGATCGCTTGTCGATCGTTTCTTAGATTACGATCGACTCGATGTAATTTCGCTATTTTTCCGCAGTGCAAACTTACGGCGGTAGCTAAATTGTCCGTAGACATTTACCAAGTAAGGCATCAAGTAAGTAATCGCTACCGAAATCCATCGATCGCTAGTCATTTCGCCGCGCGATAGTGCTATCCCATGATTGATAATGAATAGTAACGAACCAACCACCAAAGCTGTCTTTAATCCCGTAGATATAAATTCAGGATCGAATAGACTGGCTAGATATCTTTTGAGCATGGTGGCTAATTAACTAGTAATCGTCGATACCCTACCAAATGAGGGTAGCCCATAACTGTTCGTTGTGGACAAATTTACTGTAGTTCGCTCGTTTATTCTACTCCAATGGCAAATCGATTAGAACAAGTTTAATTGCACTGGCAAATCATCGCTAAATGGTGGTGGTAATGGCGCGATCGCAATACCCGATCGAGTAAAAAGATCGTGTAAATACCGCGCATTAATTGGCGATCGAGCCTCGATCGGGCAATGGACGAAGATGTACACTTGTGTGTCTCGTTCTAGCCATGTCTGAATCTGATTTGTCCACCCCTCTAACCAGATGTGATTTGCCGAGCGCACGGGATGAGAAATATACCGAATCAATGTAAAAGGGGCTGTCAAACTCAGCGCGAGCGGTACGCGGGGTTTTTTGCATTCGACGATCGCTTCCCCACTTTTAGCCGCCTCATAAATCGGTCTAGAATCAAGGATAACGCGACCGACACCCAATCTAGTTAATAACTCGTTCAAGCGTTCTTGGTGGGGCGATTTAAACCAATCTAGATGCCGAACTTCGAGCGCGATCGAGACATCCTGACGCGGTAGCTGGGCGAGAAAATTACTGAGATCGGCAAATCCTAAACTTGGAGAATAATTCGGTGGTAATTGAATAAACATTACCCCCAATCTGTCACCTAATTCCTGCATCTGAGTAATAAATGCTTGCGCCTGGAGTAGGTAAGGTTCGAGTAATCCATTGTGCGTAATCGCACGCGGAAACTTGAGGCAAAATTTGAATCCTGGTGGAGTTTGCGCGAGCCAGCGCTCGATTGTCGCTCGATCGGGAGTAGCATAAAAAGTGGTGTTGCCTTCGACAGCGGCGAAGTGACGGCTATAAACGCGCAAAAATTCTTGTGATGGTGTTTTGGGTGGATAAACTTCACCCATCCAACCTGGATAAGACCATACAGCACAGCCGATTGCAATTGGCATGATGATAATTAATAATTAATAGCCGATCGATGTAAGTGTTACTTACCTTAATTTTTAAAAGTGCTAGATTTGTTTATTACTATATGTGACTCGGATTTCTTCGATGAGATCGTAGAGGAGCGATTCAATTTTGATAATTGTTTGTCCTCTTTGCATTTCATCACCGAGCGATTTAGTCATATTTTCTGTCAGCCGTCGGCTGAGTTTGGCGCTATTGGGATCTTCTAGGATCTTGGTGAGGGCGGTATAGATGGATGCTGAGATTTCTTTGACGACCCGATCGATCGCTTGGGCGGGTAATTCGCCGATCCCTGGGAGTAGTTTGAGGTTGCGATAAGCAGGAGATTCTGACAAGGCTTTTTGAAATAGGTGCCGCAAAATTGCTTCTAAATCTGGTTGGATTTTGGGAATGACCCGGTAGACAACTATTTCTAACATTAGCTCGATCAAAACTTCAATCTCATTAATGTTATTTAGATCGATATGTGGTGTATTAAGATAGTGGCGAACCACTCTAGTTATCTGACCATCTCGAATTGCTCCTTGGGTTTGTTGCAATACTTCCATTACTACTGTCTCGGTTAGTTCATTAGCGATTTGTCCGACAAATAAATGATTGAGTTCTGACTTAATTAGACTGAGATTAATTAGCCTTGCTTGCTGTAATCGAATGATAACTGGAATAATTCGTAGAAATTGAGCGAAAGGTAAGATCAAAATCAGATCGTACCAGCGGCGGATAACTACCTGTTGCCAACTAAGTTGGCGATTGTGACGGCGGATAAAGAAAATTCGCCCGAGTAGTTCGCCAGCAAAGATACCGATAAAAATAATATCGATCTGCCAAAAGTCATCGACATAGTTACCAGATTCATTCAATCGCCGATAATAGTTGGTAACGAGTAATGGCTTAATTTGGCGATCGTAAAATTGAATTTCTTTATCCCAGCCTGCTTTAGTTAGATAAGCTTGACTCCAGAAGATAGCAAAGGCACCTTTTGCTGATTGATTTTGGACGCGATCGCGCACATCATTTTTGATTTTCTCTAAATTTCCAGTTTTACCAGCTACTTGAAACGGATTATTTTGAATCATACTCACGCTCAAAGTATCCAATTCTTGGAGCCAGCTTTGAGTCGGTGCAGAGGCTAATCCAGCTTGCTTGACTGTGAGTTTGAGTTGTTCGACCGCATTGAGATAACGTTCGGTTTCCCGATTGGGTTCGATCCCTTTAAAGCGATCGTATGTTTGCACGACGATCGGTAAATTGCGGAAGTAAAAATCGCGACAAGGAATATAAGTTAGGTCGAATATCGATACTACCAAGCCGATCGAGGCAATAATTGCCATCGATCTCTCAAACCACAAATTCTTGCGAGTAGTTGGTGCTAACACTAAAAGATATTACAAAATACACGGATCTATCCACTTATTTTAGAGTATTTTGGCTATAGTTATTAGGCAACCAGAGGGTTACACGATCGCTCAAATCAGCCCAATTTCACCGTCCCTCTCAACACCGAAAACCTCCAGCCTAATCCTTAACACTTACTCCACATGGCAATCGAGCAAAATTTTAACTGGAACAAGCTACAAAATGGCTCGGATATTCGCGGAGTCGCCCTGGAGGGCGTCAAAGACGAACGTGTCAATCTCACCCCGGAAGTTGCCAAAATCCTCGGCAGAGCCTTCGTGATGTGGCTCTCAGGTAAGTTAAATAAGCCCGGTGCCAAACTGATTCTAGCAGTAGGGCGCGATAGCCGCTTATCGGGGTCAGCACTGATGGAAGCGACGCTCGATGGGATTACCGATGCTGGGAGTCAGGCTCAAGATTTTGGGATGGCTTCGACTCCGGCGATGTTTATGAGTACGATTACGGCTGGCTTTGAGTGTGACGGCGCAATTATGCTTACCGCCAGTCATTTACCATTCAATCGGAATGGGTTGAAGTTTTTTACCGCGCGAGGTGGTTTAGAAAAGCAAGATATTAGTGATATTTTACAGTTAGCAGCTAGTAATAATTTTGAAGTTGCTGCCGTGAAAGGGGCGATTTTTCAGCGCGATTTTATGTCGGTATATGCCAACCAATTTGTCGAGCAAATTCGATCGAGTGTCAATCATCCGACTAATTTCGATCGACCTTTAACTGGGCTAAAAATTATTGTCGATGCGGGTAATGGTGCGGGTGGTTTTTATGCCGATCGCGTGTTGGCACCTTTAGGTGCAGATACGACTGGGAGCCAATTTCTAGAGCCTGATGGCACTTTTCCCAATCACGTTCCCAATCCTGAAGATCCGACAGCAATGGCGGCAATTTGTCAAGCTGTAATCGCGCATCAAGCTGATTTTGGCATTATTTTCGATACGGATGTCGATCGCTCGGCGGCGGTAGATAGCAGTGGTAAAGAACTCAATCGCAATCGCTTAATCGGCTTGATTAGTGCGATCGTTTTACAAGAATATCCCCATTCGACAATTGTGACTGATTCGATTACTTCTGATGGCTTGACCCAATTTATCGAACAGGATTTAGGTGGGGTTCATCATCGATTTAAGCGGGGTTATAAAAATGTCATCAACGAGTCGATCCGGCTGAATAATGAGGGTAAATCATCGTGGGTGGCGATCGAGACTTCTGGACATGCTGCGATGAAAGAAAATCACTTTCTCGATGATGGTGCATATTTAGTCAGTAAGCTATTAATCGAACTGGCAAAATCTAGATTAGCGGGTAAATTCTTGACAGATTTGATTGCCAATCTTCAAGAACCAGCCGAAAGTCAGGAGTTACGAATTAAGATCGCTACCGCAGATTTTCAAGCATATGGAAATGAAGTAATCGATCGAATGCAAACATTCGCAGCAAGTCAAACCGACTGGAAGATCGTGCCTAATAACTATGAAGGGGTTCGCGTTTCTTGTACTTCAGAGAGTGAATCTGGTTGGTTTTTATTGCGACTATCTCTCCACGATCCGGTGATTCCAGTCAATATTGAATCGAATGTAGCTGGTGGTGTCGATCGGATTAAGCAGCGACTGTTATCGTTTTTAAAAACTCAGCAATTGCTAGATTTGGGTGCTTTTTAATCTCGATCGTTAAATAATTTTGAGGGCAATGTGGAAAACTATTAGAGATGTAGCTAGTGCTGCCTTATCAATGACGATTTTAGGCATGACAACGATTTAAGTTTGTGTCGGGGGTTCATTTGTTAGGCTTTACTGGCTTTTTTATCCCTTCGATCGCCTGAACTCTATTGAGAATCTGTCGCGATCTCCGAACTAATTTGATGATTTATTACCTAACAATTCTTCGATCGCGGCTAAAGTAGCGGCGTCTAAATACTGTTTGTTATTGATGACTACCGATGATAGAAAACCGCTGACTAGCTCGTCTTCTAGCGACCATGCGACGTGACGATTTGCAATTGCTGCGGCGACGATCGTATTGACTTGAGCGGCTGAAAACTCGGAGTAATAGCTGAGCTTCTCGATCGCGGCTTGAGTATTGGCGATCGAATGACTGTTTACTAAATCTCTAATTAAGAATTCTTTATCGCGAACGGTAGCTAGCGTAATTTCGGGGAATTGTTCTTTACAGAAACTAGCTAATCGCTTATAGAAATAAATTTTTGTCTGCTTTCTATTATACCATTCAGCAAGCAAGAAGTCACTAAAGTCATCGTCATTTAGAGCAGAACAATAGTCTTTATCGCCAGTAATAAAATATAGATCTTCGCCTTCTGGTACTTCGTCGAGCAAGCACTCCCAGTTAATCGCATCACCTAATGAATTGTTCTTGCCCGGTGGATTACCAATGCTCATTCGCAGTCGCGCTCGATCGATTGTTGCTAGCGTCGGGACGAACTTTTTACCCAAACTAAATAAAGACTGAATAATTCGATCGGCTGTGAGTGTTTTGGTTTTAATATCTGCAAGAATCTTCTTGGTTAGCGAGACATGCGCTTGTTCGTAATGTTTGAGTGCGTCCCTAAGCAATTCAATTTCAGGATAATCTTCACACAGTTGCGGAAATTGCGGATTGAAAGTTTGAGTACGGAGTGATTTGATCGCACCATCGATCCGTTGTTCGCGGTTGCGATTGAACTCGTCAACAATTTGGTCTGTTAATAATAAGGTAATCTGTTGATTATCGATCGCTTCAATCAGCTTATGCAGTTGGGCTAAGTCTTCTTGATTGAGTGCATAAAAAGATAGCAGAATATTAGTATCGATAAAAAGCTGCATATCTCAAGGTGGTGAATGGTAAATAGTCAGTGTAAATATTTGAGGCAACCCCACAGGCGATCGCAGTGCCGACAGTAGCGATCGATCTGTCTGCATTATAGCAAAATCCCGATTCAGTGCCCCTCAGTCGGGCGAGGAATTATGGCAACGATCGGGTAAGACTGAGGGCTGGCAACTACAAGCTAGTTACTTAAACAGTTCGATATCTATAGCTTTAACTTTTTTGACGCCTCTGGGGGGTGTAAATTCAAAGGTTCGCTTAGATATTTTCACTTGCGGCTTACGACTAATGATTTGCTCAGATAGACTAATATTCATGCCATCAACTTTACCATTAAATTCAATTCTTTGAACTGTGGCTGTTTGGGGCTGAACTAGCACATCAAATATAAATCCTTCAGCCTTGAAGTTGTATGAATAGTTGTAAAAATCTTGTCCACCAACTTGCCGCTGCGATCCAACTAAATCTTTATACTGCGATGGTGGAATCGATTTGATAATATCACGATCGGTTCCTAATACGGACAACATTTCTTGTCGATCTGCTGCTGATATTGTCAAAAACATAGATGAAGATATGCCAGTCCACAACCAATCAGCACCCGATCTAAAGGCATCAAAAGTAGTCTTGGCATATTGACGGCGATCTGGTCGATAAATCCAGACATCTCGACCGTTAGAAACAATTGTATAGGTAGCCTTTGGGGTCGATCCAACTGGGGTAAATACTAATTGAGTTTGGAACTTATTGCCAATTTGTGCAATCGTTTTCACTTGGGCTGACATCTCGATCTTGACGCCTTGCTGCTCACCTCGAATTATCATCTGAGAATTAGTTTCAGTGCGATCGCTCTGCCAAAACACACCCACAGCTTTACTCAGTAAAGTCAAATCTGGGGTAGTTGCACTTGGAGCCTCTGGTACTTGAGTAGGAGTTGTAATCGTCGAATTTGATGGCGTTGCATCCGGGGTTTTTGATGGCTGGGTTTGAGTAGGGATTGTCGATTTTGGTGGTGGTGCCACCTCGGGTAAGACTTGTGATTGGCTGACACTTGTTAACCCAATCAGTACGGAACTAAAAATTGATCCTAGTAGTAATTTAGACATCTATATTTCGGGTAAAGGGGAAAGGGTAAAGGGTAAGAGGTAAGAGGTAAGAGGTAAGAGGTAAGAGGTAAGAGGTAAAAGGTAGGAGGTGAATCCTTATCTTTGTATATTTGTATAGTCCCCCAGTCCCCCACCCTGGTCAGTGAGCGATAGCCGAACTGCCCAGTCCCTCATTCTCCTAAATCTCCACTAAAATCCCCTTGCCGTCCCTTCTCCGCGCGGATCGGCAGCACCTTCGAGCCGTCCATCTGGCAGTTGTTGGATCGCATTCGCATTACCCCAGTAACCCCGCTGCTCGATCGAGTGTCCCCGGCGACGTAATTCTGCTAGAGTAGCTGGATCGAATCCCCACGGATCGACATTGACTTTATCTGGTGCCCATTGCTGGTGAACTCTCCCCGCAGCTACCGCCGCGCCGACATCCATCTTGTATTCGAGTACATTGAGTAAGATTTGCAGTACGGTAGTAATAATCGTACTCCCGCCCGGTGCGCCGACCGCCATCCGAAATTTACCATTTTCTGTGACGATCGTCGGTGTCATACTCGACAGGGGCGTTTTCCCAGGGGCGATCTCATTTTTCTTGCCACCAACTAATCCAAAGACATTCGGGACACCCGGAGCGATGGCGAAATCATCCATTTCGTCATTTAATAAAATTCCTGTACCCGGTACCACTACCCCCGCGCCAAATCGGTAATTCACGGTAAAAGTTAGGCTAACAACATTGCGCTGTTTGTCAACGATATTAAGATGGCTGGTGTCCAGCGATTCCGATGGCGTCTGGACTAATCTGTCATCGGGGTATCCCTTGTGGGTACCCGTAGCGATTTGGGTACCCACAAGGGATACCCCTACTCGATCGAATTGCTGTAATTCTTGACTGGTAGCTGGTTTGACTGTCGATGATGGACGCGCTCGATTCATCTCGATCTCCTGACGGCGTTTGGCGGCATAAGCTGGATTTATCAGCGCGGCTACTGGAATCCGGTTGAAGTCAGGATCGCCTAGATGCACCGATCGATCGGCATAAGCAATTCGCATCGACTCGATCGGCAGGTGCAGGGCATCGGGACTATGCCAACCCATCGCGGCTAGATCCGTACTCCCGATCGTATTGAGGATCTGCAATAAGTGGACGCCCCCCGATGAAGGGGGAGCCATCGAACAGACGTTGTACTGCCGAAATTTGCCGCACACAGGCGCTCGCCATTTTGGTTGATAGGCGCGGAGATCGGCGCGGGTAATTAAGCCCTTATTCTGGCGCATATCGCGATCGATCGCACTGGCGATCGTGCCAGTATAAAAATTCTGGGGATTGCGGGCGATCGAAATTAAGGTACGGGCTAAATCTCGCTGTACCAACCGCTCGCCCGGTTGCAAGGGTTTGCCATTACGCATAAAAATCGCTCTAGCTGCGGGATTAGTCGCTAATAGTTTCTGTTTCGATCTGGCTTGCTCTGCATAAATTTCACTGACATTAAACCCCTCTCGCGCCAGTCTAATCGACGGCGCTACTACCGTCCGCCAGGGTAACTTACCATACTTACGATGTGCGGTGGCTAGCCCCGCGATCGTCCCCGGCACTCCCGCCGCCAGATGTCCCTCCAGACTAGCATTCGGGCGCGGCTTGCCCTGGGCATCCAAATACATATCTCTCGATGCTTTGAGTGGTGCGCTTTCCCGAAAATCCAGCGACTCGATCTTCCCCCCCATCTGCGTCACCATGAACCCCCCACCGCCAATCCCCGCCGAGAAAGGTTCCACTACCGAAATCGCCAACGTCGTCGCTACAGCAGCATCGATCGCATTCCCGCCCTGCTGAAGGATCGCCACCCCCGCCTGCGTTGCCAATGGATGCGCCGATGTTACCATCCCATTCTGACTGCGCGTCGGTCGGGGAAATGCTGCAAAAACTGGCACAGAACTAGCTAGAATCAGAAACGAGCTAATCGTCAGCGTGTAACGGTAAAAATCTCTAAAAACCTTCACAATAATCTCTCTGCGCTCTAGTGTGCTGCTGCGATTGAAAAAACAGCATTGTAAAATTCACTATCCACTATCCACTATTCACCAGCCACTATCCACTAACTCATGACAAAACTAATTGTTGCCACCAGTAATCCCGGTAAATTGCGAGAAATGCAAGCATATTTGAGCGGTACTGCGTGGGAATTGAGCCTCAAACCCACCGAACTAGATGTGGATGAAACTGGAGCCACTTTTGCTGCTAATGCTGCTCTCAAAGCCTCAGAGGTGGCGATCGCGTTGAATGCGTGGACGATCGCTGATGATTCGGGACTCCAGGTAGATGCTCTCAATGGCGCACCGGGAATTTATTCGGCGCGGTATGCCGCTAGCGATCGAGAACGGATCGATCGCCTTCTCCAGGAATTAGCTAATTTTCCCGAACCGAGTCAAAGACAAGCCCAGTTTGTCTGTGCTGTAGCTGTCGCCCGTCCCGACGGATCGATCGTTGCCAAAGCTGAAGGTATCTGTCGCGGCGAAATTCTGACTTCAGCGCGTGGTGTCGATGGCTTTGGTTACGATCCGATTTTTTATGTCCCCGCCAAACAACTCGCCTTCGCCGAAATGTCTGTCGAGCAAAAACGCAGCATCAGTCATCGCGGCAAAGCATTCGCAATTATTACCCAAAAATTAACTGAAATCGCCAACGAATTTAGGCTTACCCCAAATCCTCATCCCTAATTACAGCACATTTGCAGCGAACTCATCCCCACCAAATGATGTGCGGCGCACAGCAAGTCGGTTTTGATAAGCGTTGGTTGCAGTTGAGTCAACTTCTGATGGCTCCTAATGCCGCAGGTAAGCGCAATTGTCGAAATTCCCATCGCTTGTCCGGCTAATACGTCCGCTTCGGTATCACCAATCATCCAGCTATGCTCCAACTGCTTGGTGCCGACTCGATGCTCTTGCATCGCACGCTTGAGGAGTTTAGTTTTAACTTCTGAATAATTTTGGTAGGCAGCTTGACGGCTAGCGGTGCCATAAATGTCCGCAAATAACTGTCCGAGTCCGTGTTGTTCTAGCATTCCGCTAGCTTCGTCACGATCGCGCAACGTCACCAAAATTAGCTTGGTGCCTTGGGATTTCAATAAACCTAACGCCCAAGTTACGCCTGGTTGGATCTTGTCTTGATGTAGCAAATCGCTACAGTTGACAATTTCGTCAACTCGTTGTAGGAAATAATCTGTTTGAGCGGCATTCAAGCCCGATTGCTGTGCGATCTCGCGATCGGGTGTGCGATTTTGTTTCATCTGCCAAAATTGGGCTTTGGTCAGTACCACCAAGTCTAGGACTGCGGCAGGGCGCGATTGTGGCGACAACAACTCACTGTAAAATTTAGCAGTATCGGTTAATGCCTGGTGATAGGTACTGTAATATCGGTCTGATACGTCTACAACTGGGCCATCAAAGTCGCAAAAGACAGTAAGAAGTTTGGATAAGCTACGGGGTAGACCTGGCATGGAGTTTTACTACCAGTGAAATTGTTTACGCAATATTTCTTAACAATAACAGCTTCTCGATCGGTTGTCATTGGTGTAAACACGTTCTAACGATCGGTAAAACTTATACTATTGAATAGCCGATCCGGACTATATGACAGTAAAGTAATCGAATTAATCATGATAAGTAGCTCTCCAGCATATCTAACACCGCAGACACACTGCCATTAATATTTCTTATTTCAGCTCCCCAACTTATGAAATTTACCGAATTCGATCGAGAAATGATGCACCGCTGTATCGAGCTGGCAAAAAAAGCTTGGGGAAAGACCGCACCAAATCCCCTCGTGGGTGCAGTTATCGTCAAAGATGGTGAAATTATCGGCGAAGGCTTTCATCCCGGCGTGGGGCAACCTCATGCGGAAGTATTTGCTCTAAGAGCCGCTGGATCGCGCGCCCGTGGTGCCACGATCTATGTCAGTCTCGAACCCTGCAATCACTTCGGCAGAACTCCGCCCTGTGCCGCAGCATTAGTGGCTGCGGGAGTCGCCAAAGTAGTCATCGGCATGGTCGATCCCAATCCACTCGTCGCTGGGGGCGGCATTGCCACTCTAGAGCAAGCTGGCATCGAAGTAATCGTTGGGGTAGAAACAGCCGCTTGTGAAGAGTTAAATGAGGGATTCGTGCAGCGGATCGTCCATCATCGTCCCCTGGGAATTTTAAAATATGCGATGACGCTCGATGGCAAAATTGCCACCGACAGCGGACACAGTACCTGGGTGAGCGGTGAATCTTCCCGTCATTACGTCCACCACCTCCGGGCGGGTTGCGATGCGGTGATTATTGGCGGCAATACTTTACGCAGAGACAATCCTTACCTCACCAGTCACGATCCGGGGGCACCCAATCCCCTGCGAGTGGTAATGACGCGAAAGTTGGATGTTCCCGTTGAGGCGATCTTATGGGATACCAGCGTCGCACCCACATTAGTTGTGACCCAGGACGGTGCCCAGCCAGATCGGGTCGCCTGTCTGCGCGATCGCGGCGTCGAGGTGTTAGAGTTAGAGACACTCAGCCCGCAGCTTGTCATGCAGCATCTCTACGATCGCGGATTTCTGTCGGTATTATGGGAATGTGGCGGGACATTAGCTGCTAGTGCGATCGCGACTGGTGCAATTCAAAAAGTCCTCGCTTTCATTGCGCCCAAAATTGTCGGTGGTAGTAGCGCCCCTTCACCCGTAGGCGATCTGAGTATTCAATCGATGTCGGCAGCGCTGGTGCTAGAACGCGTCAGCTATCAGCAAATCGGTACGGATATCCTCGTGCAGGGCTATATCAATAATTAACGTCAGAGTCCCACCGCCGATTAAAATCGGGGCTAGCATTGCAAAGTCCGCCTGTCTTGTCGTTTTCTTATTCGGCGGCGTTTTATGCGGGGGGAACCCCCGCATAAAAAACGCCAAGACGGGGGGAACCCCCGAATAAAAACGCCGCTGTCTTGATGCGCTAAACCCTCGGGGAACCCGAGGAGCGCGCATCGCTACGCGGACTGATTAACTAGTCCGCGTAGCG
>NZ_JANLWO010000282.1:0-5110 GCF_031364565.1 Chamaesiphon sp. OTE_20_metabat_361 | reverse complement strand
AAATCGTTCTCAAAATTTCAACATTGGCATAATGTTCGGGATAAATTGGCAGCAAAACTTGGCAATCGTCGATCGTTAAGAACGCTAGATCGTTTTCGTCATCGGTAGTTTTGAATAACCAATTCCAATCGTATGGCCCCTCATGCTTTTCAAAAATGCCATCCCACTTCACCTTAGCAATTGTTTGACGCGTCACTGCGGATAAATCTGCTAATTTCATACACTAGAGCTTGCCTAAAATTATAGTTTAGTACAGAAATACTCTAAACTGTGAAATTTAGAAGACACAAGTAATATTTCGATCGCGTGATGTAAAGTAGATAGTCGATGACATTAAATTTAAGAAAAATCCTTAACTCTTGTTTCATATCGTAGGCAATTCTCTAAAAACCAGATCTGATATAGTTTTTGGAATTTAACTGGATTAACAATCAACTTTACTTTGGGGTGCCCGATCGGTTGACTGATAAACGCTACCCACGGGAATCTGACCTTAGCTGCATCTCGATCGAACATAAATATAATTTTGGTATATCTTTGCCCAATTCTATATTTTGAATAAGTTAATCGGCATCAGCTATATGTCAGATTAGCTTAGTAGTGTAAATGCCTTAATGCTCTCGATTTTTTGATGTCTCGATCGATATTCGTCTTTTAGTCGATTCAGGGCGTGAATATCCAGATCGTTTAAGCAAGTATATGATTCTCGATGGTTAACGATCCAATCTATTTCGTTAGTCCAATCCTGGTAGTTTGAGCTACCAATGATTCCTAAATTTGTCTGTACATAATCCATGATAACTGCTGGATTGAGCTTGAAGCTCGATCGTCCCCAGTGACTGATACACCTAAGCAAAAACTCGTAATCGATATAAATTTGGAGGTCGGGATTCCACATCAAGGATAAATCCCTGTTGTTGCGATGGGCGAATCCGTTACTGTCGATGAGTTGCTCGTGGCGAATTAATTGCTCGATCGTGCAATCTAGGGTAGGGGAGAAGAATTCTTTGCCGCTACTGACGATCGCTCTGTCTCGAACGACATCCCGCCGCCGCTGTTGAATTGGCATTGAATAGCTCACCTGGGGATTACGCTCGAACAGATCGAGTGTCTTAGCCACAAAATCGGGCTTGAAGGTATTGTCATCATCAAGATAGGTGATAACATCCCCTGTTGCGATGGTTAGACCCCTATTCCTGCCGTAAGCTAGTGCAAATCCCTTGTCGGGATGAGCCATCCCCAAGTAGGTGTAGGGGAAACAGATGTCCGCATCGCAGATTATTTTATTAGTAGCGACATCTTCACCATCGTTGACAACGATCCACTCGAAATCTTGACTTGATTGAGCTTTTAGTGAGGCGATCGTTCGCGCTAATAGTTGAGGACGCGATCGCGTGACTGTGACGATCGATAGTTTCAGCATAGTTCTTCCTGTGAACGTCAAGATTTTGGCTCGTTGGCGTTGGCGAAGCCTCTCGAAGAGAAGCCTCCGCTTTGCGGAATCGCCAATTCAAGCTGCTCGACTGATTCCATTGACAGTCGCGGCAATCGCTCGATAAGATCGGCAAAAGTCATTTGAAAATTTCTTGGTTTTCGACGCGAACGGCGGTTTGCAGGTAGCTTCAGTTTGAGAGATAATTGACCTGGACTTGGCTGGGGATGATGACGGTGCTGACGTAGGTGACACCCGCTGCACAGGCAAACAAGATTCGCACGATCGTTATGTCTTGGGTTACGATCGAGATGGTGGACTTGGGCGGATAGTCTGCGCCGGAGGGATAGACCGAGGTGTCGATAGCTGCTAGCAGGCGGCAAACACTTTAACCCGCAATTATTACAGCGATACCCTGCCGATCGTTTAACCGCCGTTGCAATTTCTGTCCAATTATCTGGGTATTCTGATAATAAAGCCAAAGCCTTAAAATTAACTTTTATTCTTGTTAATATTATATCTCAAAATTGATTAAAATTCAAAGTATAGAGCCTAAAATCTTTATGACAATGTAAGTTTATTTTAGTTGATTGTTATTAAAACATAGGACTTATAAAATAATGAGTAAAATTATAGGCATGGTTAAGAAACAACTTACATCCCAACTAGAGTTTGAGCCTGAAAAAGATTCAACGCCAGTTAAGAGTAAAGCTAAGTCACAAAAAAAAGTTTCAGCGATCGAGGATATACTTTCAGTGCCAGAAGAAGTCGTAAAGACTAAAAGTAAAACTAAGACTCGCTCGAAAGCTTCAACAGCAAATAAAAAAGCTGTAGAGACTGAAGATGAAGATAAGTCTCAAGTTTCTATAGTTGAAGAAGTATTGGAGAAAGTTGCAGTATTAGGTGAAGTAGTTAAAGATGAAGCTACTTCAGACCTTCCATCCAAACCTAAACCAATACTTTTAACACCGGAACAGATAAAAGCTAGAGATAAAACCCGCTTATTAAGCATCTACCAGGCAATTGGGAGAATTCAAGTACGTATCAAGTTATACGAAGGTGAAGCCACTATCCTCTTTGGGGATCGAGAGTTTTCCTTATTTTCAGCAGGTTTTAAAAAAGCCAGTAGATTTACTTCTTTAGAAAGAGTAATAGCAGAACAAGGTAGTGATTTAGAGATAATTGTCTATCCAATTATAGATAATAATCAAAATTTAGTCGTAATATCTTTCTCTTATCTCAATACAGTAAATACTAAAAACGACCGAATTTATCAGGATCTAAGACCGAATTATTTTAGACTATCTGGATTATGGAAAACGATTGACGGTCAAACTTGTATTCAGGTACACTCAAACATGTTAATTAATCCCTGCATCCGCTCTAGACTCAAACAGCCTTTGAATGTCCCTATCCAGTGGAACGATTGCCCTATTCAAGAGGAACCTAAGAAAAATATCTATGTGTCTATTGAGGCAGAATTTAACTTTGAATCTTGCAAATTTGACTATGTTCGGACTTTAATAAATCCGACGAAATCCCATCCACCATTTCCTAAATATCATAGCTACATAGCTCCAAACTAAAAATGCGATTGACGATCGCAGGTAAAAATGGTTCTCTTCACCAGTACACCCAAAAAGTCACTAATAAACGCGGCGAGATAGTTGAATATCCCAAGGTCAAGGGAGAACGAGATCCCCATAACGTCAAACATTGGAAGTGGCAAATTACCTGGAAAGAGAAGGTGAACGATCGCTGGCGCACCCGATGTTTAAGCATTACCGCATCAAAAGTCCAAAAGGTGAAAATATTTATCGCTCGAAATGCTGGTATATCTGAGATTCAGGAGTTTTTGGGATCGAGATTTTAGTATGTAATTACATGCTAAAATTTTAGCTCAAACTCTTTGCCAGTAATAAATACAGCAATTCTCAATAAGTAAATTGACTAAAACTGTTGCCGGGAGTATGTTCTAACTATTTTTAGTATGTAATTACATACTAAAAAATAGCTGAAAACGTTTAATAGAGCTAATTATAGATATTCGCAATAACCCAACTAATAATCGCCTCCCCTGCCACCTCTAACTTCTCACTCGTCAGCAAAAACTCGATTCTCCAAGGGAGCGGCTACGCCAACGAGCAACCTAAATAAGTCCGCATCAGAGTAAGTCGCATTGTTCCTAGTTCTAGCTATATAATTATAACTATTCAGCTAGAACTAGAGATGATTGCCAATGCCAATCCGACTGTGTGCCTATGGCTTTAGCTGCGCGTCCATGATGATGGAACCAGGACTGACAGCCGAAGATTGCCCGAATAAAAACGTTTGCGGCACGATTCGCCAACTGACGGATGAAGATCGAGTCGAGCTGCATTACGCCAGAATCGAAAACAACGTGCGGATGATCGATACCATGATAACGAACGGGCGAGATGCTGCCCTCTATTTATTATCAACTCGTGCTTGTCCCCAAACCCCTGCATCTCTGGGCGTAACAGCAACACTCGCTCGACTGCACTCGACGCTCTCACAGCTCGAAGAAACGATCGCTCAATTAAGTGAAGATTGTTATGTTGCCCCTATCGGTGTGGAAGCACACCGATATCTAGTCAAACGACCCTACGGAGTCTATCAATACAATAAATTGACTTCTAGGGAAGCTATCTTTCCACCCCAGGAGCGAGAAGACTCGGTAAAAGTAATTCACCTATCGTCAGACTACGACAGTCGAAATTTTGAGGGGAGAGCCGGAATCGAGCGCAGAAATAGATTGCTCGCGATTGGTACAGCAATCGACACGGCTGAAGCTCTTTTAAATCGAGCGATATCTGTTGCTGCCAATCCCCCAGTAAACGAGGTGGTAGCTGAAAAAATCGCCCGCATTCCGCCCGAAGATGTGGATGCAGTCGAGCGATCTGGCTAGCATTAGAGTCTTCATAGTTCTAGCTGAATAAGTATACTATTATAGCTAGAACTATAGAAAATGTACCTTCAAAGAACCGTATCGCCACCTGAGACTATCAAAATTAAGGCGATCGAAAGCCAGCAGAATTCAAAGACGATCTGCTCGCGACGATCGAATATGACGAGCGTACAGGCTACGAGCTACTGGAGCGATTGTCACACCCATCCCGATCTGGTTGTTAGTCTATCCCTTATAGTTCTAGCTAACTAAATTAAATATTTTAGCTAGAACTACTGACAACGAGTGAAGTTACTTTTTGGTGCCGCTAGTCAAGCACCTCAGCGGGGAGCGAGAACATCTCCACTGTAGAATCGTTCGTCATTCGATACTTTATACCACCACGATTGGTGGTCGAAATCATACCATCGAGCCACAATACTCGTCGCTATCTCTCGCTCGTTCCAATACAGATTGACAGATTCGTAAAGTCCGAATTTTGGAGCGGGAATATTAACTGTTTCCCCCTCGGTTAAACTATCTTCATTTACACGATCTGTCATTTTTTTAAGTTTAGTTAGTAGATAATTCAAAGCTAGTGCATTGTAACTAATAGCCCGTCAAGCGAATAAAAATCAACAGCAATATCTAGCTGCTCGTCTGACTGCCGCCATACCCTACATTCAGTATCCCCCAACAGTAGACCCAACCATACATCTACTAAAGATAAACCTGCTCGTTCCCGCAGCTTTGAGAGCGATATTTCCCCA
>NZ_JANLWO010000262.1:0-5695 GCF_031364565.1 Chamaesiphon sp. OTE_20_metabat_361 | reverse complement strand
CGTCGAAGGGAGC
The DNA here is from genome assembly GCF_031364565.1 of Chamaesiphon sp. OTE_20_metabat_361. NCBI lineage: Bacteria > Bacillati > Cyanobacteriota > Cyanophyceae > Gomontiellales > Chamaesiphonaceae > Chamaesiphon > Chamaesiphon sp. OTE_20_metabat_361. Next base: position 5,682 of record NZ_JANLWO010000262.1, on the reverse strand, counting down.
ATTACGATCCTGACTACCAATCATCGCGAACAGCTCGATCCAGCCTTGATTCGCCCCGGTCGGTGCGATCGCGAATTCGAGCTAGGTTATCTGACCGCTCAAAGTTGCGCCAAGATGTTTGTCTGTTTCTTCCCCGACCCGCAATTAGGTGAGTTAGTCGCGCAGCAGTTGGGCGATTATCGGGTTTCTCCAGCGGCTTGGCAAAATTATCTTCAGTGTCAGGATAGTGGGGAAGCGGCGGTGGCTAATTGCAATTTTGCTGCTTTACAAGTTGTCGAGTAATTGGGGATGAGATACTCTCGATCGACTCTTTTAAATGTTGTCTGGATCGATACCCAATTCCCGTAATTTAGCAGCTAATTTGTTCGAGCGGTCTCGTTCTTGTGCCACTTGTACTTGGGCTTGCAATACTCGATCGCGTTCTTGTGCCACTTGTGCTTGAGCTTGCAATACTTGCGCTCGTTCTTGTGCCAGTTGTGCTTGAGCTTGCAATACTTGCGCTCGTTCTTGTGTCACTTGTGCTTGAACTTGCACTACTTGTGCTCGTTCTTGTACCACTTGTGCTTGAGCTTGTCTGATTTGCTCGGCTGGCGTAGGATAGCGTCGATTGTGTTCGTTATACCAATACAACCAATCTCGCGTTAATCCACCATAATCGCCGCGCTCATAGCCGATACCCAGCCCAATTTCCGGCATCCAAAACGGATTACTATCTTGCAACTCATACTTGTCATTTACAAGTTTGTGAATCTCTAGTTTCGGCTTGCGTCGCCGCTTGGAGTTGTAAATGACATAGTATAAGACGCCCATTCTGGCATATTCGTCGAGCTTGCTGGTATATTCTCGACCGGGAGTACCCGAAACTACTTCCAGCACAAAACTTGGTACGACTTGCTCTTCCCATAGTACATAGCTGGGACGCAGTTCTTCATCATAAAATCGCTCGACACCTAAACTCAAGAAACCATCAGGCACGATCGGTGGTTGCTCTGGATGATAATAGATTCCCATATCGATCCCAAAGAACCAATCCATCCGATCGACCCATAAGATCTGTAAGATCGATTTGAGCAAGCCAGGTATGAGTTCCTGAAGTTCATTATCCACTGGAGTATCGTCAGAGCAGGGTAATTCGTCGGCGGTGGGTAGGTATCTGGGTAGTTCGTACTGGAACATGGCTACTATACCAAAAGATCTATCAACATTTTACTCGTTTGTTCTACAAATGTCTCCCTGACAGATAGATCGCACAGAATAAAACCCACTCCAATATCGATCTTCTCGATCGATTGGAGCGGGTTTTGCAAGTTTTTTAGAATTTCTAGCGGTAGATAGTAATTTACTTACGCATCATCTAGAGCAGCAATTCCAGGTAAGACTTTGCCTTCTAGTAATTCTAATGAAGCACCGCCACCTGTCGAAATGTGGCTCATTTGGTCGGCTAAATTAGCTTTTTCTACCGCTGCAACTGAGTCGCCACCGCCGATAATCGTAATCGCGCCAGTTTTGGAGATTTGAGCGAGAGTGTCGGCTACGGCAAACGTACCAGCCGCAAATTTGTCCATTTCAAATACACCCATCGGGCCGTTCCAAATTACGGTTTTGCAGTCAGCTAGAGCAGCTTGGAACACTTTAATAGAATCAGGGCCGATATCTAATCCCATCCAACCATCGGGAATGTTATTAACATTAACGACTTGGACATTTGCATCAGCAGCAAATTTATCAGCTACGACAACATCAGTAGGTAATAAAAATTCAACGCCGCGTTCTTTCGCTTTAGCTTCCAGCGCCCGAGCGAGGTCTAATTTGTCATCTTCAACCAAGGAGTTACCAACTTTCAAACCGCGTGCTTTGTAGAAAGTGAAAATCATCCCACCGCCGAGGAATAATTTGTCGCACTTATCGAGGAGAGTTTCGATTACACCGATTTTACTCGATACTTTAGAACCACCGACGATCGCGGCTAACGGCTTTTGCGGCTTTTCGATCGCGTTTTGGAGATATTCCAATTCTTTTTCGATTAAGTAACCAGCAACTGAAGGACTCAGATACTTGGTGACGCCTTCTGTCGAAGCGTGGGCACGGTGTGCGGTACCGAAAGCGTCGTTGACATATAAGTCAGCATTCGCCGCTAATTTCTTCGCAAATTCGGGATCGTTTTTCTCTTCTTCAGGGTAGAAACGGACGTTTTCAAGCAGTGCAACTTGTCCATTTGCCATTGCCGCGATTTGTCTAGCGACTTCATCGCCGATACAGTCATTGCATTTGACTACATCTTGCCCTAATAGCTCCGATAATCGCTTGGCAACGGGAGTCAGACGCAATTTCTCATCGACACCTTTGGGACGACCGAAGTGGCTGCTGAGGATGACTTTAGCACCTTTACCAGTCAGATCTTTGATGGTGGGCAGCGCCGCCCGAATCCGGGTATCGTCGGTGATATTTCCGGCGTCGTCCACAGGTACGTTAAAATCAGCGCGAACGAGGACGCGCTTCCCGGTGAGATCGGCAGCGGATAGGCTGGCAATGGACTTCTTAGACACTGGTTAAACTCCTTAAAACTAGTTGGTGGTTAATTTTGTTTTGATATAAAAGCTGAGAAAATTTAGTAATACCGAATCTGTGTACTGTATTAAAGAAAACATTTAGCTCTGCCGTTTCACAATTCTACCGGAAAACCCGTGTAGATTTGTTACCAATCTCGATCGAGTTGAAGCTGGAGATCGAAAATGAGATGATTAAGAGGATAAACGCCAGGATTCCTTAGCCTCGTGTCATTATGTTTAACAAAATCCTATTCCCACTCGATCGATCTCGCGAATCTCAAGAAGCCATTAATGTGGCGATCGATCTGGTACAAAAATATCAAAGTAAGCTAACTTTATTATCGGTCGTCGAGACACCAGATCTCGATGCCGAAGTCCTCGAAGATCCCGTGATGCAATCTCCAGACGCGATCGATCGGTTGCTACATGCGGCGCAGGAACTATGTGCCCAGCGAGGGATTACAGCGGAAATCTTGCAGCGGGAAGGTAAGCCAGCGTTTACAATCTGCGATGTGGCTGACGAACTCAATGTCAATCTGATCGTGATGGGCAGTCACGGGATCGGTTTGGATTTGGAACATACAGCCGAAAGTGTGGCGAGTCGAGTGATAAATCTCTCGCCATGTCCGGTGTTAATCGTGCCGTAGGGATAGTGAATAGTGGATAGTGAATAGTGAATAGTCTGCTAAATAACCCAAGTTGCTATTTATAAGCAAAGCAGTTAGAAACCGCTCCTCTGCGGCGATAGCCTGCTGGAGCCAAATGCAGACGCTATGAGGACTGACATATCAAAACTTACTTCTATTAACTATCCACTATCCACTATTCACTATTTATCCATCATCGCTGGTAAATCTGTGACACCAGGCTGATAACCCATCTGAGTGAGTAAAGTTGTAAGTTGTCCCCGATGGTGAGTTTGATGGTTGAACATATGCGTCACCAGCAGCCAGTGGGGACGGGTGCGCGTAAATCCAGAACTATTGGTATAGGTAAAATCCGTATTCAGCCAGTCTGGCGTTAAATCTTGTGCCCAATCGATAATCGTCCGTTGGCGTAGCCTTTCCTTGGAAAATCGAGTCGTTCCCGTTCGCTCCGTAACTCGCTAAAATCACTATATAGATCCCCATCGAGTTTGGCGACAAATGGTGCTTGTGTAAATCGACCCAGCCAAATCCGATCGGCAACCAGAATATGATTGAGAGTACCATGTACCGATTTAAAAAAAGCCCCGCGATCGGATTTGCGATTGCCATCGGGAATCTCAGCACAGACAGCATATAGCTTCTGATTCATCCATTTATTGTATGTCGCGATCGTCCTGTAGTAATCCATAACTGTTCGGTATCGGGTTGCAGGTATTTATTTAGTATTAAATTCTCAGAAATTTGGGATGTATGTCCGATCGCCCGATCGGTGGCACGACCTAAACATTTATAATAATAGCAAGACATGAAACCTAGATGGTGAGCTGAAAACTAGATGGTGGGCAGCGGCTCGCGCTCTGGAGGTTCCCTCCAGGTTGAGCGAGACAAGACAGTGCCCACCCTACTTAATGGCTATTACCTTTTACCTTTTACCTTTTACCTCTTACCCCTTACCCTCTTCCCCTCCACCCCATGCCTTCTGTAATTGTAGATAGCAAAAACCGCCTGACAGACTTGATTAAGCGTTACCGCGATCGGGTGGATTATTTGGCGATTAGACTAGAAGAGTCCGAAGGGACAGATATTTTGATTCGGGGTGATAAAGTCGAAACCCTGAGCGAAGATCTCGCCGTCGGAGGACAGGTGCGGGCTTGTTATAAAGGTGGCTGGGGGTTTGCGAGTTTCAATCGCTTGGAAACATTAGCCGAACGGATCGAAGAAGCGATCGCCGCCGCGCGAATTATCGGTGAAGATGAGACAATATTGGCACCGATCGAGATTATTCAGACTAGTTGTAGTTTACCGCTGACAGGTACCGATCCGCGCCACATCCCGATCGCACACAAGAAGACACTGTGCGAACATTACAATCATATTTTACAGACTACCGATCGGCGGATTGCCACGACTTCAGTTCGCTATGGTGATAGTGCCCAGCATATCGTCCTGGCGACTTCCGAAGGTACCCTAATCGAGCAATCGTGGATCGATATGGAGATTCGGTTTGCAGCTACAGCGCGGAATGGCGATACCGTCCAAACCGGACGCGAAACCCTCGGCTCCCGCAAGGCTTATGAAGACACCATCGGACTCGATCGACAGGTCGAGAGTGCCGCTCAACGTGCCGTTGCTGCCCTGTTCCTGCCCCCGGTCAAGGGCAATGCCTATACAGTGGTGATCGACCCCATTTTGACAGGCTTGTTCGTTCATGAGGCATTTGGACACCTCTCCGAAGCCGATTCGATGTATGAAAATCCCGACCTGTTGGAAGTGATGACAATGGGGCGGCGCTTCGGCTGCAACGATTTACAAATCTTCGATGGTGCGGCACCAGAAGGACATCGCGGCAGTTATTTATATGACGATGAAGGCACTCCAGCCACGACGACGCAATTAATCGAGGATGGCGTATTGGTAGGGCGACTGCACTCGCGGGAGACGGCGGGGAAATTGGGTGAAACGGCGACGGGAAATGCTCGGTGCCTAAATTACCATTATCCTCCGATCGTGCGGATGACGAATACTTGGATCGATCGGGGACATACGCCCGTCGCGGATCTATTTGCGGATATCAAAGAGGGTGTATATGCCCGCAACTGGCTCGGCGGGATGACAAACGGCGAGATGTTTACCTTTAGCGCGGGTGAAGCGTGGATGATCCGCAATGGGGAAATTGCCGAACCAGTGAGGGATGTGACGCTATCGGGGAACGTGTTTAAAACGTTAGGCGATATTGAAGGTATCGGCGATGATTTCTATTGGGATGAGTCTGGCGGCTGTGGAAAAGCCGGACAAGGTGGTTTGGCGGTTGGGGTTGGCGGGCCGAGTTTACGAATTCGCGATGTAGTCGTCGGGGGCGATATGGATGACTTGGAGGACGATGAGTAAGGAAATGCCCGAACAGTCTATTGTGGCGTGGAAAGCGTTCTCTTAATTTTTATCATAAACGAGTTATGCTACTGGATGGTTTGTCATAACCGTCAAGC
>NZ_JANLWO010000254.1:0-2651 GCF_031364565.1 Chamaesiphon sp. OTE_20_metabat_361 | reverse complement strand
CGGGGAACCCGACGGGCGCGAATCGCTTTACCCTTTACCCTTTACCCCTTTTAATAAGTCTTGCTCATCACCATAACTGCTGGAGAGCAACAGGAGGGAACCTCTGCATGTGTTTCAGTAGTCAACCGTCGGGTAACAAGTGACTGACGATCGCGAGGTTTTAAATAATGCTAATCTGCCATAAAATTCAACACTAATTGATTGAAATCATCGCGGTATTCTAAATATGGGTGGTGTCCACAATTGGGGAATATCGCTAATTGATAGTTTGGCAAACCTGCGGCGGCAATATATGCATGTTTGACGGGTATAATTCGATCGTTTTCGCCCCAGATAATTAATGTCTTTTGGGTAATTTGCGCTAAACTGTCGAGAATTGGTTGATACACGTCAGAGCGCACGCCAGCTAACGTAAAATTACTTTGTCCAAGTCGTAAGATTACTGCATTTCGACCGGGGATGGCAAAGATCGGATAGCGAAACTCGATCCATTCTGGGGGTAATTGGCGACTATTGTAGAAATTAGATCTCAACATCGCAGGAATCATCCACCGCCCCGGACGCAACAAACTAACGATCGCAGGTAATGTAATCAAGCGAATTCCCAGACTAATCTCTTTGCCCAAGCCCATACTATCTACTAATACTAACCGATCGACTCGATCGGGATACAATCGCGTAAACTCTAGAGAGACACCACCACCCATCGAGTTACCGATGAGGGTAGCGGTATCGATGTTTAGTGCAGTCATGAAACCCGCTAAAAATTCGGCTTGCTCCGTCAGCGAATAAGTACCGTCTGGAAAGTCAGACTTGCCCGAACCAACCATATCAAACGCATAAACTTGATGGTGTTGAGCTAATTCGGCAATATTATACAGCCAAAACTCGATCGAGCCATTGCCACCGTGGAGCAAAATCAGTTTACTACCACTGCTACCCATCTGCCAATAACGCGTATTGATGCCATTTACCGCTATATAGCGATCTGGTGGCGGTGTAACTGAAGGATGAGCCTGCATGGATTACATAAAGATCGGAACTTACGATAATTTTATAACGGTGCTTTGGACAGTGCTAAATTGAGAGATGGTACATATTTAAAGCTAATTTATCCCAGTCTCCCAGTCTCCCAGTCCCCCAACAACACCTAATTTCCATAAGGACGGGGGAACGGCTTTAATAACTTCTGAGCTTGATAGACGCTAAATATTTCGATTATTTCACCACCGCGCCGGATCGGAATTTCGCCTAATTTAGTGAGATTGTTGAAATAACTAGGATACCGTTTCTTGGCATCCAAATCGACATCAAAAGTCTTACTACCTAGATAAATAGCATTTTTCCCCAGCCATTGTTTTGGCGACGACCAAAATGCAAAACCGCGCAGATCGGCATCAAAGCAAGTTAGTGGTTTATGAAAGACTGGCTCGATCGCCATCGCAATTTGTCCGCCACTATAGTAACGATTAGTAAAGACAAAATCTGCTTTTTTTAAGGCGATATTTAATTTAGGATTGTCGATAAATCCTTGCCGGAGTTGTCGAACGTCAAAAAGTTGAGTTGAAGGATCGCTCTTAATGGGCATCAAGCCATAAATTGTCGCACCGGGAGTTTGAAATGTGCCAAAAGCCACATGAGATAAAGCGATCGATAGTAATAGCAAAATTACAGCAACTGAGCAAAAGAACCAGCGATAGGGTATTCGCGCATTAGCATAACGCCGACTAATCACCACCCTTTCGGCAAGCAAAATTGTCGCCGTCCAGTATCCAGGCATCTTCCACCCAGGTAGAATTTGTTGATAGCCAGACATCAGCGTAAATCCTAAAATTAGCGGTAATGACAGCCATAAAATCAAGCCCCTTTTGTCTAAATCCCACTCATTACCAAAGCTCCGATCGCTAGAAAATCTTCGCCAGTCAAAGTTTCTAATTTGTTGAATCGTCATTCGAGTTATCGCCCACAATAAGGGAAATCCAAAAGTAGGAAATAGATATAGCATCTCGACGAAGAGGGCGATAACTAACCGTTCGAGCTGATAACCGCCACTTGGAACGGCACGTTGGGACTGAAACTGAAACGAGATCCAATTATGACTGATATTCCAAATTAAAAGTGGTGAAATTGTCAATAAAAAAATCGGTATCCCCATCCAGAACCACTTCGAGCTAAACGCGCGACGGTAACTCTCATGACATAAACAAAAGCCCACTAAACCCAATCCTAATATAAACCCATGATATTTACCCATACAAGCCAAACCGACAGTCAGACAGATTAATGTCAGCCGGAAGCTGGGTTGATAAACCCGACAATCAAAAAATTCTTGAGTTGCCAACCATAACGAAAGTGCCCAGAAAAATAATAGCGGCGCATCCGGAGTATTGAGGATGCCAAAGGCAATCTGAAAAATGGGAATTGCTGAAGCGATCGCGAGGGTATTAATCGCAATTTGGAGCGTATATAATCGCAGCGCGGCTAGGTATAGAAAAATTAACGAACCAGTATAGAGCAGTAATGTTCCGATCCGAATCGTAAACTGCGATACTTGTCCTCCCGTCAACCAAATTCCGAAACCCGTCGTCAGGGCAACTAGCGGCGGGTGATCGAAATAACTCCAGTCGGGATGCAGAGTGTAGAGATAGTAA
>NZ_JANLWO010000213.1:0-5786 GCF_031364565.1 Chamaesiphon sp. OTE_20_metabat_361 | reverse complement strand
TATTTATAATTAATTATTTTTAGCTATCTTGTTGGGTGGGCACTGTTGGGTGGGCAGTGCCCACCACAAGGGTTACAGCTCATTACTAGTATTTAAGGTAATTAGAAACAGCTAATTAATTAATAATTAATACTCCGACTGTCGCTCGGTACGAGTAATCGATAATTACGGGTTAAAATGCTCAAATTATATGAATATGCCTCATCGGGTAATTGTTACAAAATTAGATTGTTGCTAAATCAATTGGGCATAGCCTATCAACGCATCCTAATCGATATTCTCACAGGGGAGAGTCGAACCGCTAAATTTTTGGCAATGAATCCAGTCGGCAAAATACCCGTATTAGAAATTCAACCGGGACAGTATTTAAGCGAATCAAATGCAATTATTTACTACCTCGCCGATGGTACGGAGTTTTTGCCTGTCGATCGGTGGGAACGCTCCCAGGTAATGCAATGGCTGTTTTTCGAGCAGTATAGTCACGAGCCAAATATTGCCACCGTCCGCTTTTGGATGTCGATCGCCAAAATAGCCGAACAAAAACGCGACGCGATCGTCCAAAAGCAAGAACTTGGATATGCGGCGTTACAAGTAATGGAGCAACATTTAAAAGAACAAAAATACTTCGTTGGCGATCGGTATTCGATCGCCGATATCGCCCTATATGCCTATACTCATGTCGCCGCCGAAGGTAACTTCAATCTAAGTCAATTTCCCGCAATTCTATCCTGGCTCGATCGCATTAATTCACAACCAAACTATCTCACAATCTCCGCCTAACACTGATTACCCATTACCTCTTACCTCTTACCTCTTATCCCCATCTCCCATCTCCCATCTCCCCACTCCCATCTAATGCCGATAGATGCCACTTCGCTTGAGACGATTGACAATCCGGGTGACTAGCGTAGATTCGATCGCGGATTTGGCGACAAAATCATCCGCACCAGCAGCAAAAACGAGATCGCTAGCAATTGTCGCAGTGTGAGACGTCAAGAATAAAATCGGCAGAGTTTCCCACGCCGGATCGGTGCGTACTGCGCGACAGAGTTCGATCCCGTCATAGGTGGGCATATCCAAATCGAGAATCAGTAAATCGGGAGCAGAAGCCTCCAATACCTCCCAAAAGCGACTGGGTTCGGATAGCGTCGTGACGATCGTCCCCCGTCGTGCTAGGAGTGCGCTGACACCTTCGAGCAAGAGCGGATCGTCATCGACGATCGTCACCCTGACTTGAGTCGTCCGTGCTTGGTGCAATCGATCGACAGCCCCAAAAATCTGCGCTGCCAGCAGCGGTTTGGTGAGAAATAACCTCGCACCCCTGCGCGCAACTTCGATGCGATGGTGGAGCTGCTGAGTGTCTTCAGGGGCAACCTCGATACTCTGCTCGGCACTGACTATGGCGGTTTCTGCAAGTGGATTGAGACGAGCGTGCTGTGAGATCGCCGCTGAGGGAGTGCGATGGCGGATTGCCGACATTTCCCGCTGTGAGGGTGCGATCGAGTGAGGGTGCGATCGACTCAAAACTATGACGGGAATCTGTGGATAGTCTCGCTCCAGTTCGGATAAAGCACTCAACCCGTCAGCGATCGGGGAAAAACAATCCAAATCGAGAATAATTGCCTGCGGCGATCGATCCAACTGGCTGGGAATTAGCTCCGTTGCGACGATCGTCTCGAAATTACTCGGTGTCGATTGCAAGGCTGAGATTAGATCCCGATCGGTGGCGATCGCCAGCAGCCAGGGCGCGGGCGTGGGAGCTAGCGAGAGCGGTGGCGGCTCAGTTGCGGGTACTTTACTGGCGATCTCTTGTCGCAATTGGATGACACCACTTTGTACCAGCGCAATTTGGGCTGGAGTTAATTCGGGATTTTCCTTAAGCAATAATTCGATTTCTTTGGCAACTTGGGAACCGAGCATCAACCCAAATGTGCCCAAAGCTCCAGCCAGAGTGTGGGCGCAATTCCAAGCCTCCCGCAAGATTTCCGCATCTAGAACACCATCGGCGCTGGCGATAACCACTCGCTCGATTGCCGCAACGCGATCGAGCATTCGAGCGTGATGTCGGTTCCAAATCTCCGTCAGAAATTGCAGCGAATCGTTTACTACTGGCGGTGGTTGACTGACAACTGCTGGAGCTACATCATCATGCCGATCGTCGCTACCTCGAACATCTTCCGTACTCAATTGGTGTTGCTGCGGTGCTGGTATTGGCGTGTCCAGATCGCCCCATTTGAGGCGATAGCCAGTCCCATAGACAGTCTCAATGAAATCCGCAGGCGCACCCGCCGCCTTGAGCTTGTGTCTGAGTCCCTTAATATGCGTGCGTACCGCCTCTTCGCTCGGCGTATCTTCAAACGTCCACAAATGCTCCAAAATCGCGCCGCAACTAAACAGCCGCCGCCGATACCGCAAAAATAATTCTAGTAGCGCGTATTCTTTGGGCGTGAGATTGAGCAGGCGATCTTGGTAAATCACCTCATAGTTGCGCGGATCGAGCGTGAGCTGATTCCACGTCAATACGGGCTGCATTCGATCGTTTCCCCGCCGCAACAGCGCCCGAATCCGTGCGGATAACTCCTCACAATCGAAGGGTTTGACGACATAATCATCTGCACCAGCATCCAAGCCGATCGCCCGATCTTGTCTGCTATCCTTACTCGTTAGCAGTAAAATCGGCATCACATAGCCGCGCGATCGGATCTGGCGACACAGACTCACCCCGTCAAGCTTTGGCAACACTGCATCTAACAACAACAGATCGTAATCGAATGCTTCGACAAATTCCCACCCCGCTTGCCCATCTTCAGCCACTTCCACCGCATAATTGAGATCGCCTAGCGTGATTTTCAACGCCTCAGCCACTACTGGATCGTCTTCAACTACCAAAATCTTCATTTTTGCTTTGTTTTAGTAATAGCTGAATCTCTACAGTTTCCAACCCAAAGTAGTAGCAATTTGTTGTGCCAATTCTAACGGACTAAATGGCTTGGCAATCGTCGATCGAATGCCTAGTTCGGTGTAGTTTTGGCGATCGGCACTTTGGACTTTAGCAGTGAGCAAAATTACGGGAATCGATCGCGTTGCTGGATTGGATTGTAACTTGCCAAAGGTATCTAGTCCATCCATATCTGGCATCATCACATCTAACAAAATTGCATCTGGCTGTTCCCGCTCGGCAGTTGCCAATCCCTCTAGTCCCGAACTAGCAACACTCACTTGCCAGCCAGCTACAGTTTCCAGGCAAATTTGAGCGACTTCTTGGATCGAGGGTTCGTTATCAACTACTAAGATCCGCTTGCTACTCACGATATTACCTCTAGTGAATTGCTCCAGCACTCATCGCCAACTACCAAGGCGATCGTTCGATCGGACTGAATATTTGTAACGATTTGGATCTAACTACAATATCTTTAAATCTTCTCATACTATCCCCCCTCGGAATCTAAATAGATCGTTAAGTTAGATGGGAGATGGGGAGACGGGGAGATGGGTTGACGGGGAGATGGAGGGACTGGGGGACTATTAATTTTTAAGTCCTTACTCATTACCTCTTACCTCTTACCTCTTACCCATTACCCATTACCTCTTACCCTCTCCCATCTCCCACCTCCCATCTCCCATCTACCCTATCGTCGAGGTACGAGATTTTGATAATCCAGATTTAGCGCCGAGAGCGATTGTGGTTGATTGCCGATTTTGCCCAGACTTTTCGCCATATCGGTAAACATCGATGGATCGCCTGCTTTGGGTGCTTGCGCGACAGGGCGCGAACTGCGCGGCGTAATCGACCAAGAAGCTTTGGGAAAGCCGAGTTTGCCGCGATAGTACTCATCGTAGCGGGGCGATTGGATGTTAAATGGTAACTCACTCGCACCGGAAGGTAATACCCGCCGACGTTGGAAGGGAACGATATTGTCGCCGAAGTTTTCGAGGTATTCGTCGCTATTGAGCAGGTCGTTAATGAAGCCAGCCCGACCTTTAGTACCGATAACGATCGACCAGGCAATTTTCTCGGCATCGTTGTATACGTCGCGTCCTAGCACCTTCTGGATGCAGTGGGTGACGAACCGATAGTTACTATTGAGATTGTAAAAACTATTGGTAAAAGTATTGGATAAACACAAGCCCCGAATAAAATCGCGCACGGTGATTTGACCGCTGCGAAGTTGGGATTCTAAGAACTTTTCGCGATCGGACGCAAACGCATGAAAAAAGATCTGACGATAAGCCGCTTCGATCAGTACAGCCAGATCGCCAGAGGATAGTAAATTGTCTGTCGAAAAGATTCTGGGCTGTTCGTCCCCAGGTACCTCATAACCCTTAATGCGCGAGTTTTGAGTTGTTGGGGCGTATTCTAATAAAGGAATAGGCATATTTTAAAGCTGCTTGTTCTTACGAAACTTTACAATTTTTATCATCATAATCCGCATTTGTACCCGCTTCTTACTCTTTACTTAAAAAATTACATTCCTTAATTTTCGCGGTGAGTGAGCGCGAATAATATAGCTCGATCTCACAGGCTAAGATAAAGCCAATCGTTCCTAACATCTGTACTCAGGCACTACTAACAGTGACACAACAATCGATCGTAATCGTTATCATCGGCGTCTCTGGTTCCGGCAAAAGTACGATCGCTCACGCCCTCGCCGCCGCCCACCACTGGCAATACGTTGATGCTGACGACTTTCACTCCGCCACCAATAAAGCCAAAATCGCCAACAACGAACCCCTCACCGACACAGATCGCCTCCCCTGGCTGCAAACCCTCCGCACCCAGATCCGCCACTGGCTAGACACCGATCGAACCACCGTCCTCGCCTGCTCCGCCCTCAAACGCAGCTATCGCGAGCTTTTGAGCGACAACGATCCAGCCGTCAAATTTGTCTACCTCAAAGGTAGTTACGCTTTCATCGCCAAAAACTTACAAGAGCGGGAAGATCATTTCGCTAAAGAAGGTATCCTCAAAAGTCAATTTGAGACATTAGAAGAACCCTCACCAGATGAAGCAATCTGGATCGAGATCGATCGCGATCGTGATGTCGATCGAGTCGTGCGAGAGATTAATGCCGCACGATCGAATTTAACTATTTAATACTCACGGATTCAGCAATAATCGTGCTTTGCTGAGCATGAAGTTGAGGACGGTTTCTTCCTTGGTAATAATATCCACGCGACCTTCCATGCCCGATCGCGTTTGACAGGTGGTTTTACCAGTACCGAGACTAGTAGTCGCTGGGGCGATCGTCACCTCGTAGATATTAGCAGATGGAGTTGCGGCGTTTTTGTCGATCGATTTGGCATCGGCGGCAATATCGATGACTTTGCCTGTCAAAATGCCATTTTCGGTATACGGGCAGGCGGATACACGCATTTTTACGGTTTGTCCGACATCCACCTTACCGATATCGGCGAGGGCGACGGAAGCTTTGACTTGCAGCGGTGTACCTGTGGGTAAAATCTTTGCCAGACTATCGCCGGGATGGACGACTTGATTGTTGTTACGGAGTGCGAGCTGCTGGATCGTCCCCGCGATCGGGGCGACGATCGGGGTAGGCTGAAGATCGGTGCCGATTTGGGCGATTTCGCGATCGGTAGTGGCGATCTGATTGGTAATTTCGACCCTTTGCTGGAGTACTTTTTGGCGTTCTTGCTGGAAGCGGGCGATCGCGGTTTTGCCATTGGCGCGTTCGCGCTCGATTTTGTGCTGGACTAGTTCGATGTCGGCGCGGCTGGGATCGAGGGCGACTTGAGTGCGGGTCGATCTGGCTTGAGTCGAGACGATG
>NZ_JANLWO010000185.1:0-4406 GCF_031364565.1 Chamaesiphon sp. OTE_20_metabat_361 | reverse complement strand
CTGTGGGGAATATCCCGCTCAAGGTGGGTGATTATGTTGCCAAGGGTGACGCGCTGACCACATTGACCAAAAATGACTCCTTCGACCTGAATTTGGCAATTCCATTCGATCGAGCTAGACAATTGCGTGCGGGTCTGCCTGTCGAGCTGCTAGATGCCGCTGGTAAGTCGATCGAGATGGGCAAAGTCGGTTTTATCGCACCGAACGCAACTGCTGATTCTCAGACGATTTTGGCAAAGGCTAGTTTTGCTAATACCAGCGGACGACTGCTCAATCGTCAGTCGGTACAAGCTAGAGCAGTTTGGGACAAACACCCAGGAATTTTGATCCCGGTGACTGCGGTATCGCGATTGGGTGGGAAGACGTTTGTGTTTGTGGCGGATGCTGGAAAGCAGTCGCAAAATGGTAAGAGTTCATTAGTCGCGAGACAGCAACCTGTGGATTTGGGAGCGATCGAGGGTAATAACTATCAAGTGATAAAGGGCTTGAAACCGGGGGAGAAGATTGTGGTTTCGGGGTTACTGAATTTGACCAATGGTGTGCCGATCTCGTTCGCTGAAAGCGGCTCTTCGAGCATCGCACCTGAAGATAATAATGCTCAAAAAACTCCCTAAATCTAAACAATGTTTGTAAATACCTTTATCAAACGCCCAGTTCTCACAACAGTTTGTACATTTATTATTCTGTTATTAGGGAGTATTGCGATTCCGATTTTGCCGATTTCACAGTTGCCAGATTTGGCTCCGATTCAGATTAATGTAACTTCAAATAATACTGGTGCAGATGCTCAAACGACAGAAAGTACCGTCACCAATATTATCGAACGCCAGATCAATGGTGTCAGAGATGTATCTTATATATCTTCCAATACCGGAAATGATGGTTCGAGTAATATTACTGTTTCTTTCCCTAGTAATGTCAATCCAGATATCGCCCAAGTCAACGTTCAAAATAAGCAAGCTCTAGCTGCACCTCAATTGCCAACTACGGTACAGCGGACGGGCGTAACTGTTGAAACAGCATCTAGTAGTCTGTTATTGGTTTATGGTTTTTATTCAGATAATGCTGAATACGACAATATTTTCTTGAGTAATTATGTCGATTTATATCTACTCGATCTGATTAAACGCGTGCCTGGAGTGGGGAGTGTGCGGATTTTTGGGGAGCGTAAATATGCGATGCGATTGTGGCTCGATCCCAATAAACTCGCTCAAAATCAAATTACGCCGCAAGATATTACGACCGCTTTGCAGGAGCAAAATATTCAAGTGGGTGCGGGGGCAATCGGTAAAGAACCCGCTCCAACTAATCAAAGTTATGAATTTGCCTTGCGGGCGACTAGTCGGTTCAAGGAAGTCTCAGAATTTGAGAATTTGGTACTAAAAGTCAGTACTGGTGGCACGCTCCTGAAGCTCTCCGATGTGGGTAGAGTCGAATTGGGGGCAGAAAACTATACTTCTGATGCTAAATTCACATTGCCTGGAAAACAACCTAAAGCGGCTGTGGGCTTGGGTGTCTATCAATTGCCAGGGAGTAATGCTCTGCAAGTTGCCAAGGCGGTGGAGGCGCAGATCGAGACGTTAGCCAAGAGTTTTCCACCAGGACTCAAAGCGCAAGTCGCTTTTGATACGACTCCATTTGTGGAGATTTCCCTGGAAGAGGTACTGCATACTTTGGTAGAAGCGATCGTGTTGGTCGTGCTGGTAATTTTTGTATTTTTGCAAGATTGGCGGACGACAATTATCCCAACGATCGCGATTCCGGTATCTCTCATCGGGACGTGTGCGGCTCTACTGGTACTGGGCTTTCAAATCAACACGCTGACGCTGTTTGGCTTTGTGCTGGCGATCGGGATTGTGGTAGATGATGCGATTATTGTCGTAGAAGCAGTATCGGTCAAGTTGGAGCAGGGTATGGCACCCTTGGCGGCGGCAATTGAGGCGATGCACGAGTTGACGGGGGCGATTGTGGCGACTTCGTTGGTGCTGATGGCGGTGTTTATCCCGGTGGCGTTTATACCGGGGACGAGTGGGATCGTCTACAGACAGTTTGCCCTGACAGTGGCATGTTCGATCGCGATTTCGGCTTTCAATGCACTGACGTTCTCACCGAGTATCGCCGCCCTGATTATGCGCCCAGCTCAACCCGCACGGGGGCCTGTGGGCTGGTTCTTTGGCAAGTTCAATCAGGGCTTTACTTGGTTCACCCGTCGCTATATCGGCTTTGTGAGTTTCCTGACTGGGGCGAAGTTGCTAGTGATGGGGGTGTTTATTGCAGGGTTACTCGCGACTGTATTTATGTACAGAGCGGTACCGACTGGGTTTATCCCTGAAGAAGATCAGGGTTACTTTTTTGTAATCGCTCAAGCTCCCGATGGGGTATCGCTGCAATATACCTCCGCAATTATGGATCGGGTGGCGAAAGAAGTCGCCGTGATTCCCGAAGTTCAAGCGACATTTTTGATTACGGGGTTTGGGTTTGATGGCGGTGCATCGAATGTGGGGCTGGGATTTGTGAGTCTCAAATCTTGGAAGGAGCGCACTACTGAAGCTCAGTCGGTGTATGGTTTGCTGCGGAATCTCAACAAAAAGCTATCAGGCATCACTGAAGCCAGAGTACTCGCGGTGAATGCGCCACCAGTGCGGGGATTGAGTGCCACGGGCGGGTTTGAGTTCCTAATCCAAGATCGGACGGGGACAGCACCGATCGAAACTTTGGTCGATAATGCCCAGAAATTTATCGCCGCAGCTAACAAGAAGCCCGCGCTACAACGCGTCTTTACTCAGTTCACCGCCAATACGCCCCAATTTGACATCCAAGTCAATCGCAACCAAGCTAAAGCTCTCAATGTGGATGTCGGTCAAATTTTCAGCACTTTGCAAACCTATTTAGGTTCGCAATACGTCAATGACTTTGTGCAGGGACAACGGCAGTACCGCGTCTATCTCCAAGCCGATGGCAAGTTTCGCGCCAATCCCGATGATATCGGGAAACTATACGTGCGCTCGAATAGTGTCTCCACCGGAACAACCACCACACCTAGGGCGATGATTCCCCTGAGTAGTCTGGTGACGATTACGCCATTTGTCGGGCCGAAGACGATATCGCACTACAACTTATATCGATCGATCAAAGTGCAAGGTAGTCCGGCTGCTGGAGCTAGTTCGGGTGAGGCAATTAAGGCGATGGAGGAAGTAGCTAAAGCGACCTTACCGCAGGGATTTGGGTATGAGTGGACGGGGACTTATCTTCAGGAGAAGGCTTCGGGTGGTGCTACGGGGCTGATTTTTGGGATTGCGATCGTCATTGTGTTTCTCGTCCTCTCAGCGCAGTATGAAAGCTACACAGACCCGATTATTATCTTACTAACTGTACCGTTGGCGATCTTGGGCGCAATGACGGCGATTTGGATTCGATCGAATATCTTTATGGCGGATAGTCTATTTCCCAAGGTGGTGGATGATATTTATTGCCAGGTGGGTTTGGTAACGTTGATTGGATTAGCTGCCAAAAATGCGATTCTGGTCGTTGAATTTGCCAATCAACTCAGAGAACAAGGCATGAGTTACACCCGCGCCGCTGTCAAAGCCGGGGAAGAACGATTGCGACCGATTTTGATGACTTCATTTGCGGCGTTATTGGGATTTTTACCATTGGTATTATCTGAAGGCGCGGGAGCCAGTAGCCGCTGGTCGTTAGGGACGGCATTATTTGGCGGGTTACTATTGGCAACGTTTTTGAGTCTATTTTTGGTACCGATTCTATATATTTTGGTGAAAACTTTGGCGGCGGCTGGCGCGTCAAAGTTTTTGAAAAAGAGCCATTCCCTGCCTGAACAAGCCGCGATCGTCAAGCACTAAAATTATCGTCGGATCTTGAATGCGATAAACAATAATGTGCCTGCAAAACGAGCCAACGTTACGTTGGCTCGCGGGTTTCATTAGTGCTAATCCCCAGTTTTAGCCCACTCGATCGCGAGATGATTATCTACCGAACATACTCCTGGAGCAGCCCAGGCGACTCGTTCGGCTTCCTCGCGCTGGGTAAGCGTCGGAACTTTACCGTGAAGGATCGCCTTGCTACCAGAAATCTCGATGCGGATCTGTTTGGCATCTAAGAGAGCATTGCGAGCGAATGCCGCTTCAATGTCCATACCGACTGCGGGGATTTTATCGGTGGATTTAATCGAAATTGAATTAGAAACCCCATGAACGCCCGATAGGTGCCGCACGGCGACTTCCGCTGCATTCTTTTGATACCACCATTCCACTTCACCTTCTAAGATGACCCAACCGTTGCGAATAGTTATCCCAACGGTTCCCTTGGGAATTGTCGTAGACCAGGCAATTTGGTGAGCGGCGGCGGCGGCGATCTCGCCGTCAGTGCGGTGGTTGGCATCAGGGATA
>NZ_JANLWO010000111.1:0-5765 GCF_031364565.1 Chamaesiphon sp. OTE_20_metabat_361 | reverse complement strand
CATCCCTTGGTTAATCGCCTTGGTATTAGCGATCGCGACAATTCGCTGCGTGAGTATATGGGGATTTATCCCTAGTAACATCGCTCAATTACTCGAACTTGGATGTGGATTAGGATTAGTGACGATCGCGACTCATTATCTGTGGATTCGCGACTGGAAGCTAGGCGCACTTGGTACGATCGTTGGCTGTCTACTCACAATTGGCATCGTGTGCGATCCGATCGCTACTCTAGTCATATTTGCGATTTTTCACAATCTTACTCCCGTTGGTTTTATTCTCGAACGCCAAGGTTTTAAATCGCCCCGAATCATCTGGATTTGTGGGGTATTTTTTGGATTGTTGCCATTAATAATTATCCTTTATCAATTAGTACCGATTGTCAACTTACCATCGGAAATCAACGACACTTATCTACGAGCTTTTATCGCTCCATCTTGGCAACAATCGGCGCTCGCTTATCCGTTATTTTCGGCGGTGGCTTTTCTTCAATGTATGCACTATGCAGTAGTCATCGGCTTATTTTCGCGATGGACACCCGACTTCGATAATTCACCAATTCAGCATCCGACTAGATATTTTTACTTGTTACTTGGTGGTATTTCCATGCTGTTATTTATTTCTTTTCAACATACCTTTGTCCTAACGCGTGCTGGGTATGGTGTTGTGGCAAGTATTCATGCTTGGATTGAAATTCCACTTTTATTGATTGCTACCGATCGTAGGCTAGAGATACCAACCATAGTCCCATTAGATAAGAAGTAAGATTAGCCATCAGGGAGATCGTCATACTCGATCGCCAGGAATATTTCATTACCCATTTATACACGATCCCTTCAGCTAATACTACTGGAATTTCGAGTAGTAATGCCAAATAATTGAAGCGATCTTCTAGATCTCGATCTAAATTCACTTTCGGCAATAAGTCATTAAAGACTTGCCATAAAATTGGATGTGTAATCAGCGTACTTGCAACAGCAACGAGCGCCAGCAGTCGCCAATCTAGCTGTCGAAGTTTACCCCAAATTCCAACAATTAATGTCTCGATCGCGATCGAGATTAGCAGTGTAATAAATTCAGCTCGATCGAAGGACATAATCCGTATTCTTACATCCTACATACTAATTTGGGAAACTGTTTGCATAGAGCTATAAAAAATGGCGATGGTTTACTTTCTTGCAGTCGATCTCCCTGTTGCCAATTAAATCGATTCCACAGAAATGGGGCTTCGCGTTCGGCGGCTAACCATAATAATTTTTTAGCTCGGGTAATTGCCACATATAATAGCCGCAAATCTTCACCTTGCTTGAGATAGTTAGCTAGTTCCCAAGCATCTCTAGGTGTCGGTAATAACTGCTGATGTAAATGAGCGCGAATTTTGGCACGAGCGACTTCTGCGAGGGTAAAGTCACCTAAAAATTTAGCACCTTGGGGCGTCCATAATTGTCCGGGAATGCGATCGCTTAAAAAGGGAATAAAGACATAATCCCAATCTAATCCCTTCGCTTTGTGCATAGTAATAATCGTCACTTGTCCGGATGCTGTATACCGCGACTCCGAGCCATCATCGATGTTTTCAAAACCTTCGGTAGTGACAATTTCTTGGAGTACTTCGATCGTGGCATAAATCGAGCTACGCCCGTATGTTTGCAAGGCAATCCGCTCGGCTAATTTATCGGCTGTTGCCAGTTCTGACGCTTGATAGTTTAACCGATCGCCCAAATAACCAATCAGCCGATCGTGCGGTAATGTCAATCGCGATCGCAGCAGTTCGCAACAAATATCTCGCGCTCTTTGGGTTATTTCAGTTTGCGGAGTTTCTAAAATATTGGGATACAAAAATCGTTCGGGAAATACCGCCAGAGCATCGATATCTTGAGCTTCAATTAGTTTACGACTTAATAACACCTTGAGTACTGCTTTGAGATAATCGGGTGAATGCGGTCGCATGGTAAACTGAAATAAGATTAGAATTTCTCCCGGAATTTTAGAAGTCCGATCGCCTTCCCCGGCTTCAAAAAGTTTGATTTCCGGATGCGATCGCTTCCAGTCAGCTAATCGATCGAGAATAAACTTTGCTTGGCGATTTTCCCGTACTAAAATTGCGGCATTTGCTGTCGGATTTGCCTTAAATAAAGTTGTCAATCGTCCTTCGATCGTGCGGACGGATTCATACACATCACTGGGAGTATTTAATTCAACGCCGCCATCTTGGGCGATCGGATTTGGTTGCGCGTCGCCTAATAATACCGGGCGAATAGTTTGGAGCCAAAAGACTGACTCCGGCTGGAGATCGGCTAAATTTGCAGCATCGTCTTCGGATTTAGCTGGCGGTTGCAAATAATTGTTACCCCAATTGAGGACAAAATTAGCCGTATCCATAATTACCTGGGTACTGCGTCCGGCTTGTTCCATCTTTTCCAAGCGCGAACTGGCATCTGGATTGACAACATCGCTACACTCTTGGCAAAATTCTCGAAAATATCTGGGATCGGCAGGGGTAAAGGTAGAGTTGATCGCTTGATTCGGGTCGCCAACGCGAATTAAATTGGGGGGAAGGTCAGCTCGATCGGGAATGCCTGCCAGATGGCGCAATAGCCGCTCTTGTAAGGGACTCGAATCTTGAGCCTCATCTTCAAATACTGCATAGACCTGTTGCTGCCACAATCTGCACGCAGCGGGGTCTCGCATCACTCGCAAGGCTCCCGCAATCATCTCATCGTAATCTGAATACCCTTTGCTCTCCAGCAGCTCCTGATAAGCCTCATACAGCCCAGCACCAATACTCAAGATATCGTAGCGATCCGGATATATTTTGGCAATCTCCCAGAGTTCCGTCGGCGACAAGCCCGAACTTTTTGCTTCGCGAACGGTAGTAAATGCCAAACTGGGTAAGATTTCGGTTTTCAATACCGACTGACGCCGCAATCGCTCGGTCTCTTCGCCGTCGAAGCTCTCGCCTGCTAACAGATCGCGGTAACTCTGAGGATATCGACTCAGCCAGCTTTGGATGGTATCATCGATCAGCTTATGACCGATCGAGGGCATGACTAAAGTCCGATCTGTCAAATCTAATTTCGATAGTTCGGGATGCTTGGTGGCGATACTCAATGCCAGACTATGAATGGTATTGACGCTATACCCGATCGGTGGCAAGCCCAGTTCTTTGAGACAACTTTTAATCTTATCCTTAATATTCGCGGCTGCCGATCGCGTCAGGGTGACAATTACTAACTGATGGCGTTGATGTAATTTCTGGGTCGCGATCGTAATCGCGGCGGCGACCGCCATACTGTGAGACTTTCCCGCTCCTGGCACTGCGGAGACTGCCAATAACCCTCCCCGCCAGTCTGCCAATGTTCGCTGTCCTGGGCGCAATCCTTGCCGCCACCGAGCCATGATTTCAGCCTGATTACTGGTAAGATTGTCGGATTCGATCGCAGGTAAAGTAGGCATAGTCACGCAAATAACCTCACCCTAAGCTTAACCAGTTTTGACACAGCAATTCGTTCTCCCGAAATTTGTAGGTTGGGTTGAAGAATGAAACCCAACACACCCAGCTAGGGCGCTCAGAATGAGCATCGAGAGTAAAAATAGATCTGTAGGTTGGGTTGAAGAATGAAACCCAACACACCCACCCAAAGGTCTGTAGTTATTTAGATCTGTAGGTTGGGTAGCGGCGCATCAACTGGGAGGGAACCTCCCAGTTGTGTGCGACAAGACATAGCAAGGCGAAACCCAACAGCCCCAACCAGCATATCTCTAATGGTTGCGATCGATAAAGGGGTGGAAGATCGATCTCCCACCCCTTTATTTACTTAATTTAGCAGCTCAAATTAACGAGTGCGATTGGGAGTAGTCCCACTTAATAATTTAGAACCGACGCCACCCCCTTCTTCACTACTTCTAGCTGTCTGCGAAGAGTAGTAATAGTGGTTGTAACGGCTTTGCTTGTCGAGATCGACACCGTTGAGCACCATTCCTAAGACCTTAAGTTTGGACTGAGTGACGATTTCTTGAGCGTAGTCTACAGATTCCTTGTCAGCAACACCCGGACGCAGGACGAATACTAGTCCGCCAGCTTGGGTACCCAAGATTGCGGCATCCGCAGCGACTGTCAGTGGTGGTGAGTCGATGATGACGAGATCGTATTCCTGCGACCATTGAGCGATAGACGTACTCATCTGTACCGAGTCGATGAGGACTACGGGGTTGGGGGGTACGACACCAGCCGTCATCAGGAACAGGTTGGGTTGGATTTCACTAGTAGCAGTTTGACGATCGCATTGTCCGCTGAGGACGTTGCTGAGTCCCTCGTAGTTACTCTGTCTCCAAATCAGATGCTGGGCGGGTTTCCGCATATCAGCATCGACTAGCAGTACTTTTTTACCGAGTTCGGCGACTGCTAGGGCGAGGTTAGCAGCGACGGTGGATTTACCTTCACCAGACTGGGAGCTAGAAACTACTACAACCTTGAGACTATCATCGGCATTTAAGAATTGGAGGTTGGTCTGTAACATCCGGAAGGATTCACCCTCGATGCCACTAGTCATGCCAGTTAAGACTAGTTGACCGGGAGTTCTTGCAGTAGATTTACCAAGTTTGGGCAATTGGCGCGTTTTCTCAAAGACGGGAATTTGACCCAAGATCGGGTATCCAGGTAATAAGGATTTGGCTTCTTCGGAAGTTTTAATCCGTTTGTCGGTACCATCGAGGAGGAACGCAGTCGCCGCGCCGAGGAATAGTCCTAAGAACCCACCAATGGCGATATTCTGGGCTTTCTTGGGCGAGAGGGCTTCTTGGGGTAAGTCGGCATGAGTCTGAATTCTAGAGTTACCGAGGGTTTGGTTTTCGGCAATTTCGATTTCTTGCAGCTTGCTCAGGAGTGTTTTGTAGTTGGTGCGAGTGGTTTCCAGTTTGCGTCCGAGCGCGTTTTGCTGCTGTTCCAACTTCGGTAGCGCGTTCATGCGCTGTTTGTAGGCATCAACGACATATACCAGTGCGGCAATCTGCTTTTGAAGGCTAGTGCGTTGCGCTTCACTCTTAGCAAAGTCGGCAATCAGATTACTTTGAATCCCCGATGGTTGCAGTTCGACGATTTTCCCTTGGAATTGCTTGTCCCCAACTAAACTCTGTTTAAAGCGTTTTTGAAGGATTTCGACTAGTGCTTGGCGCTTCTCTTTGAGGTTGAGAATGCTCGGATCGTTATCGCTAAAGCGGGTTTTTTCGCTTGCGAGCTTGGATTCGATTTCTTGCAGCTCTTTGAGCGATTTTTGCAATCCAGGCGATTCGCTCACCAGTCCCGATTGAATGGTGGCTTGGGCATCCCTACCACCAAATAAACTCTTCAATCCCTCTAATCTGGAGGTTTCAGCCGCTAGTAGCGCGGAAGCCGAAGTGATCTCTTTGTTGAGGGTGGTGATTGTTTCTACCGATTTGGTGGCTTCTGTCGGGAGATCGACAACGTTAAACTGCTCTTTAAATAAGCGCAGATCGTTTTCGGCTCGTTTGACTTCAGTTTCAATTTTCGGTAGTTCCATCGCCACAAACTTCCGGGCGGCTTCAGCTTCTAACCGCTGATTTTTTTGGTCGTCACGGATATAAACTTCCATGATTTTTTCAACGACATCTCTTGCCAATTCCTTGCTGGGATCTTGGAAGCTCACCTCTAGAAGATCCGTACCCTTAATCGTGCTCACCTTGAGTTGCTGCACGAAGTTTTCGGTCTTATCGCTAAACTTTTCTAGGCGTTTGCGCTCTGCTGGTC
>NZ_JANLWO010000108.1:0-4601 GCF_031364565.1 Chamaesiphon sp. OTE_20_metabat_361 | reverse complement strand
TCTTTAAGTCCGGCACATTCGACCAAGAGGTAGTCACAACCTACGCCACAGCAGATTTCGCCGTACTTGTGACCATCGAGCGGGTGTGTGCTGAGGTCGGAGGCTTGCCCAAGCAAGACTGGTCGCTGCGGGTCACGCAAGTATTTCGTCGTGAAGCGGACGCATGGCAACTCGTGCATCGGCACGCAGATCCGCTGGCGAACGGCATTAGTTTAAAGCAGGCGGCTGCACTCGCACTGGGCGTTACCGACACTGACCATTCGGCAAAGTTAACATGAGTTACGAAGACAGGAGGGATGGCATTGCGAAAAACGACATTCAAACTCTTACCAATCGGAGTCATTCAACTATGGCAGCAGCTCAATTTCTCAGTCCTCAGCAGATCGATCGACTCCCATCATCGCCAGCCGATCGGCGAATCCACTATGGGAGCGCACCTTCTCAATTTGGCGATCTGCGACTGCCGCAGGCTCTAGGGAGTCACCCCGTTGCCGTTGTGATTCATGGCGGCTGCTGGAAATACCGACACGGCGATCTCACTGCCGATCTTCAGAACACGGCGGCTCTTGCCTCAGCGTTAACTCACCACGGGATCGCCACCTGGAATATTGAATATCGTCAAATCGATGTTCCAGGGGGTGGATGGACGGGGACATTTGAGGATGTCGCCAATGCGATCGATTACTTACGAGTGCTGGCTAAACCCTACGCGCTAGACTTGAAGCGGGTGGTTATCGTCGGTCATTCTGCGGGCGGGCATCTGGGAACTTGGGCAGCCGCTCGGCATCGGTTGCCCCAACAGAGTCACTTTTTGTTTGAAGATCCGTTGCGTGTCTTAGGTGTCGTTAATCTGGCAGGTGTAGTAGATCTAGAAGCGTTTCTGCCAATGCAGAACCAGTCTTGTGGCGAACCAGTCATTACAAGGCTGATGGGCGGCTCACCTACGGAAGTGCCCGATCGGTATCGACTAGCATCGCCATCCCATCTTTTGCCGCTAGGAGTGAAGCAGGTCTTAGTTTATGGCGCACAAGATAAAGTTGTCCCGCCGTGGTTAGGACAAAAATATGCGGAAGCAGCCAGAAAAACAGGTGACGATGTGACCTTTGCATCGATCGAAAACACATCCCATTTTGAACTCATTGCGCCTGGATCTGAAGCTGGCGATCGGGTTGTGAATGCTGTGCTTTCGATGCTGAAGTTAAAGAACAAAGAATCACAGAAGATCGATATTTAAAAATAAATATATACATCAATAAAGCGTGAGGTAAATTATGACGATCGATCTCGGACTAACTCACATCGCACTCCCAGTTACAGATATCGATCGTAGTATTCAGTTTTATGCTATCTACGCCCAAATGCAAGTAATCCATCGCCGTATAGATGCCGAAACAGGTGTTGCAGTCGTATGGCTTTGCGATAAAACTCGTCCGTTTGCGATCGTGCTGATTCAGACAAGTTCGGTGCAGTCAGTTCTATCTCCCCTCGCACATCTGGGAGTCGGGTGTCAAAGTCGGGAAGTTATCGACGCTCTTTGCGACAAAGCAAAACAGGAAGGTGTTCTGCTTCAGGAACCCAAAGATTCTGGATATCCGATTGGCTACTGGGCTTTTTTAAGAGATCCAGACGGTCATACGCTCGAACTATCTTACGGACAAGAAATCGGATTGACCGTAGAACAGACTCCATAAAATAGTACGGGAGATAGATAGAATGTCTAGTACAAATCTAATTCGATTAGGCGGACTCAGTGCGATATTTGCCGGAATCTTGCGCGGCGTAAATTCGTTTTTAGCCAGCAGTAATCCTAATGTAACGATCTCCATTCTTTACCTGTTGACCGATATTTTTCTCCTATTTGGGATCGTGGGTATTTATAGTTTTCAGTATCGGCAATCTCGATCGTGGGGTTTGTGCGGATTTCTACTCGCGATCGTTGGGATTGCAATTATCCGCACCGGATCGATCGCTGGAGTTAGTTTATATCCGATCGGCGCATCAATATTTACAGTCGGTATGAGCTTGTTTGCAATTGGCTCTTGGATCGCCAGAAAGCTCCCCCGCTGGGTATCGGTCTTGTGGATACTTTCGACGATCGTTGGATTCATGGGTTATTTTATCCCCGGTCTTAAATTATTATTTGTCCTGTCTGGGGTAATCTTCGGCATTGGTTTTGCTGGAGCAGGTATGAAGATCTGGTCATCAACAAGCAAATAAATTGAATGACTCGCCGATCGATCTCAATCTTTCTCAATTTGGGCACAGGATGCCGAACAAATAGCGCAACTGTTCCATGAAACAGTTCGTGAAATTAATGTCCACGATTACTCAAGCAAACAGGTCAGGGCGTGGGCACCTGATGATATCTACTTTAGAAACTGGGTAGAGGTGTGTTCGAGCCGATTCACCTATGTTGCTGACGATGAGAGGTTGTCTGTTAAGCGTTCGAGGTTATTTGCGGCGGGTGATGGGCAACGTTAGACAGAATTACGATCGAGCAATTCCTTTAGGACGGATGTAACACAAACGTTTCTAGCTGAAGATCGCCCTCAAAGATCGCTAATGGATTTTATCCGATCGCGCCTAGAGCTGTTAAATTCTCCTGCTGGGCAGCCGTCAATCCTTGGATGCCCCGAATATTCATCCCTTCATATGGTCGCGGCGATCGAATGATTTTGACGCATTCACCCGTAGCGACATCCCAGAATCTAATGGTAGCATCGGTACCAGTACTGGCTAGCAACTGACGCTCGGCAAAATCTGCGCTGTAGTGGGGCACAAACGCCACTCCAAACACACCATGTGTATGACCCTGCAAGATCCTTAGACATTTCCCGCTGCCCACATCCCAGAGCCTAACGGTACCGTCATAGCTACCACTGGCTAACAGTCGTCCATCGGTGCTCAAAGCCACAGACCAAACGAACGCTTGATGACCGGGCAACACTTGGAAACATTCACCAGTATTAATATTCCAAAGAGCCACGGTACGATCGACACTACCACTAACCAAAATATCGCGATCGGGACTCACTGCGATCGAGACAATCCCTAGTTGCTGCCCCTGCAAAGTACGGATACATTCACCCGTCTGGATATTCCAAAACGAGATCGTGCGATCTCTACTCCCACTCACCAACATCGGTGGGGAGACAATGAAGGCTACCGATGTGACCCAATCTTTATGCCCTGCCAAAATCTGGAGACACTCACCCGTTAGTGTACTCCAGAGTCTAATCGTATGGTCTGAGCTACTACTAGCAAGGATTTGGCTGTCGGGACTAAATGCCACCGACCAAAGGCCATCGGTATGTCCGGCTAGAATGTGGCAGCACTTGCCATCGCGGACGCGCCAAAGTTTGATAATCGGATCGTCACCGCTTCCCCCACTAGCTAGGAGCTGACCGTCTGGACTGAAGGCTAATGTTCTGATGGAACTATTATGAC
The DNA here is from genome assembly GCF_031364565.1 of Chamaesiphon sp. OTE_20_metabat_361. Lineage (NCBI taxonomy): Bacteria > Bacillati > Cyanobacteriota > Cyanophyceae > Gomontiellales > Chamaesiphonaceae > Chamaesiphon > Chamaesiphon sp. OTE_20_metabat_361. The sequence continues at coordinate 1,154 of NZ_JANLWO010000108.1, read as the reverse complement.
CGCTCAAACTCGTAGATCGATCGTCCTGGATATTCCAGAGTCGTAATGCTCCGCCAAAGTATCCAGTGGCTAGCACCGCTTGAGGAGCGGCAATATTTGGTAGAGGTGGGGGGACAAAATCTATCGCATAGATCGTATTTGCATAGCCTTTTAAAACTCTCAGACACTTGCCAGTACTCAGGTTCCAGAGTCTAACCGTGCGATCTTCACTACCGCTAGCCACAATCTGATGAGTCGCGTCACAAGCGATCGACCAAATCCAATCCTCATGCCCAACCAGCGTCTTCAAACACCGTCCAGTCAGCACATCCCACAGTTTGATGTTTCGATCCTTGCCACCGCTGATGAGCGTTTGGCCATCTTGACTAAAGATGACCGACTTCAATTCGTCGCTATGTCCCAAACAAGTTCTCAAACACTCGCCAGTGCTGGCATCGTAGAGCTTGACGGTGGCATCATTACCGCCGCTGGCAATGGTTCGACCATCTGGACTAAATGCTACTGAAAAGACTATGCCTTGATGAGTCCCCCATGTTCCAACGCATTGTCCTTTGTGGATATTCCAAAGCCGAATACTTGAATTGGCATCACCACTGGCAATGGTTCGACCATCGGGACTGAAGGCTACTGAGTAGACTGCTTCGGTATAGTCAGTGAATTTCTGCAAGCACTCACCAGTGTTCACATCCCAGAGTCTCACGGTGCAGTTATCACTACCGCTGGCTAGAATATCGTCACTGCCACTGACTAAGATGTTGCCATCGGGACTGAATGCCAGCGATCGAATCGCCTGTGTTCGATCGGCAAATGTCCGCAAGCACTCACCAGTATTGACATCCCAGAGACGGATGGTGCAGTCAAAACCACCGCTGGCTAGCGTTTGACTATCTGGGCCAAAAGTCACCGCTCGTACCCAATTGGTATGGCCGCGCAAGATCGATCGCAGTTGATAAGTGCGAGCATCCCACAACCGAATATCGCCGTTGAAATCGCCGCTAGCCAAATAGCAGCCGTTTGGACTAAATGCGACTGCATGAATACTGCCAAAAGTTTCGGTAAAAACTGAGTTTGCCCAATCGGTGTTCGCAAAATTAGTATCGTGTAAATTCATGCCGAGTAGATAGGCTTGCCGAATACACAAACCGGAAAAATCA
>NZ_JANLWO010000100.1:0-3779 GCF_031364565.1 Chamaesiphon sp. OTE_20_metabat_361 | reverse complement strand
CAGGACGCGAGACTTCTTCTCTAATCCAGTCAGAATGCGCTCGATCGCTTCTTCAAAGTCGGACATGGTAACGGCGACTCGATCGTGACGCGCAGCCAGTAGAGCCGCTTCATTAACCAAATTCGCCAGATCTGCACCTGCAAATCCAGGCGTGCGGGCAGCTAATTTGAGCAAATCCACATCATCCGACATTTTCACATTGCGGGCATGAACGACCAAAATTGCCTGCCGCCCGCTCTTATCTGGTCGATCGACTACAATCTGTCGATCGAAACGTCCAGGGCGCAGCAGGGCTGGATCGAGGACTTCAGGGCGGTTGGTAGCTGAGAGCAAAATCACCCCCGTATTGGCGGCAAAACCATCCATTTCCGACAACAATTGATTCAGCGTTTGTTCGCGTTCATCATTCCCGCCCATCGGGGAATTGGCACTAGAGCGCGATTTGCCCAAAGCATCCAATTCATCGATAAACACGATACAGGGAGCCTGCTGTTTAGCTTGCTCGAATAATCCCCGTACCCTGGCTGCGCCGACACCGACAAACATTTCGATAAATTCCGAACCGGAAATACTAAAGAACGGCACCCCAGCTTCGCCAGCAATAGCTTTCGCCAACAGGGTTTTACCAGTCCCCGGCGGCCCAACTAACAACACGCCCTTGGGAATTCTAGCTCCTAATTTGACATATTTATCGGCATGTTTGAGAAAATCGACGATTTCCTGAAGTTCGGCTTTTGCTTCATCGACCCCAGCCACATCATCAAAATTCACCCCAGTATCACCTGCAGTATAGGTTCTGGCCTTACTATTGCCCATACCTAAGATGCCCATTCCGCCTTGTCGCTCGGCACCACTAAATCTCGACCAGAGCGAGAGGAATAGTAACGGAAATATAAACCAACTCAAAATCGACCAAACCCCACTTAGTGGGCTAGGCGCAGGTACTGAATATTCGACCTGATGAGTGCGGAGGATTTGAGCTAGTTCGGGATCTTCGGCTAGTCGTCTGGTGACAAAGATATTTTTGGCTTCAGTCTGTTTGGATTTAGCGACAGGGGCTGATTTCAACTCGTACTGAATTTCTTGGCGATCGATTGTTGCCTTAACTACCTGTCCAGATTCTACCTGTTGGATAAATTCGCTGTAAGACTTGCGGGGATAGCTCTGCCCCGACCATGCCATCACAATTAGCAGCCAAATCAGGAAGATTAAACCACTCGGAATCGGCGAGTTTAATACTGTCGTTTTACGGTCGTTGTCAATCGGCATAGATCGACTTTCCTTGGATACAATGGAATCTAAGTTCCACTGTAGGACTCAAATCCAAGGAACTTGTGAGGAAATCGAATTGAATTGTCAGCGCGAATGATTTTGACGATCGGCCATACGCCAAGAAGATTGTTGCGCCGTGCAGCTTGGAGGATTTCAAAGAATGCCTGACTCGCATCCATATTCTGCAAACTGAGATTATTATATTTGTGCAGCAATCGTTGGCGTAGCCTCTTCTTGGAGAATCGTAATTCCATTCTAAGCGGGATAGATCGAGTTCTCCCATCGGTTCGGCTAATTGGAGCGTAATTTGGGTACAACATTGGGCATCACTAGTTATTTGCACAGCATTCGCTCGGCACAATAAAAATTGCAATTAATCCTCACAAGTTCCTCATGTCGATCGACTAATCTTAGATTGTCAAGAGTTTTAAATGTAGCTTGGTAAAAAAGATGAAAAATAATTTTGCTTTAGATAACAAGCTTTGGATAACTATAATTATTGCTCTACTAATGACTTTCCTGATCATGTCTTGGACGTACTATAGCTAGCAATCTCAATTTACTGAGTTGGGTTCGCTCAACTCAGGATCGATCTGATTCTGATTCTATCTTGGACGTAATTGTCCAGCGATAATGCTTCATCCATCGATAAGCAACAAGGTTTAGAAGAATACCGAGCGCAACTAAAATCGTCATCAAGGCAATTTGATACCAAGCGATCGGTATAACTGATAGATCGGCGATGAGGTGAGCAATATTGAGCAAAGAATAGATAACTGTCAGCCAAAATGACCGATTCGATAGCTTTTACTATCCGTAAAAGTTGACAGGACGATCGCGCATAGCGGCGGCACAAAAAAGAATAGCATCAGCCATAGAACCCAAGAAATATCCTGAGTGTCATGGGAATGAGCGATACTTTGACCGTGAAATAGCGGCATCAATCCCAGATCGGTATGAAATAGCAATGCTAGCAAAAAAGCTGTCCAGAGAGCAGATATTTGGTTGGGATAGTTTGACTTCATCCTGGCTACTCCTGCGGCAGCTAATAATAGTGGATTTTAAAGAGCCACCACCACACTGATTTAGGTATCGTGGTGGCTCAAACTAGCCAATCGGAGGAACTCGATCTGCCGATAGTACTAGTGGAAAGTTGTGGACATTGGGTGCGTGCATACCCTGTAGTCCCAAACCAGCGCGGTTAATGAGATCGGCATTGGTGCGGATTAATTTGCCTTGACTGTCAGAGATCGAGTGATTGAAATTAAAACCATTCAATCCAAATGCCATCGTACTCACGCCCAATGCGGCAAACCAAATACCGATTGTGGGTAAAGCGACGAGTAAGAAATGGAAACTACGGTGATTGCGACTGGCAAACACAGGTATTAACAACCGACCGAGAAATCCACTATGTCCGGCTATGTAGTCATAAGTAGGATATGTTTGACCGAAATCATAGCCATTATCGATCGACTCATCTTCATCAGTCTCCCGAATCAGGGTAGATGTCACCAGGGAACCATGTAAGGCACTCAGTAATGCTCCACCAAATACACCCGTGACTCCCAACATGTGGAACGGGTGCATCATAATACTATGATCTCCCTGAAATGCCAGCATGAAGTGAAATGTACCCGCAATGCCCAAGGGGAGACCATCAGCAAAGCTCCCTTGCCCGATCGGATAAACCAACAGCACCGCTGTTGCTGCCGCTACCGGAGCCGAAAAAGCGACCGCAATCCAAGGTCGAGCACCTAGTCGATAGCTCAATTCCCATAGCCGTCCCATGTAGCACCAAATACCAATCAGGAAATGAAATACGATTAATTGATAAGGGCCACCATTGTAAAGCCATTCATCGATCGAAGCAGCATCCCAAAGTGGATAAAAGTGTAACCCGATCGCGGCAGAAGTTGGCACAACGGCGGCGGTAATTAAGTTATTACCAGCAAGTAATGCCCCTTCAATTGGATCGCGGATGCCCTCCATATCGACACCAGGGGCGGCAGTAAAGGCGATCGTAAAGCAGGTAGTAGCTGTTAGTAAAGTGGGAATCATCAACACGCCAAACCAACCGATATATAGCCGATTGTCGGTGCTAGTCACCCATTGACAAAACTGTTCCCAGATCCCCATACTACTCGATCGCTGCCGAGTTTGAATCGTAGTACTCATTAGTTAAACCTCTTCAAGTGGTTCGCTCTAGATCGTAGATCGATAGTTTGAGGAACTTGTGAAGATATAGTCAATTCAAATAAGAATGAGACATTAGGAGACACAATAAGCTCGAATAATATCATCAAGGGTCGTATCAGGAGTGGCATACATTCTGGCTCTCTTTAATGCACTGAAATCATGTTCGATATCATTCAAGTCTGGAGAGTATTTTGGCAAGAATAGCACTTGATGTCCGGCCGCTTCCACTAGTTGTCGAATTGCACCCTTTCGATGGATTGGTGCATTGTCCATAATTAATACTGATGGTTGTGTTAGTGCCGGAATTA
>NZ_JANLWO010000078.1:0-7066 GCF_031364565.1 Chamaesiphon sp. OTE_20_metabat_361 | reverse complement strand
TTAATCCCGATGAAGAGATGATGATCGTCACCAATCGGGGGATTATCATCCGTCAAGCGATTAACGCGATCTCGCCGCAATCTCGGATGGCAACCGGGGTACGGGTGCAGAAGCTCGATGATGACGATGCGATTATGGCAGTGGCGATCGTCCCTGCTTCTACTGGCGAGGAGGATCTCGATCTCGAAGCGATCGACGATATCGACGAAGCAGGAGCAGAAGAGATCTAGATTTCAAGTAAGATTCAGGGTAGGGGTAATGTGAATACCGCTACCCTGAATTTTTAGATCGTGTTTGAAAAGTATCGATTAGCACTTGTAAACCATAGAAAATCCCCCATAGTCCTTTTAGAAGCCATACACAAGTTATCTAAGTTTCTGCGTAGTCCCTTTACCCGACCCCAGCCCTCCCCTTATAAAGGGGAGGGAGCAAAAGCCCCCCTTTATAAGGGGGGGTTGGGGGGGTAAGCCCACTAGAAACGAAGCAGTTAGACGCATCCATTCATCCTCTCAGATCTACCCAAGGCATTGTAATGGCATCAAATGAACCTACCAGCCGATCGCGCCATTGACCTCGAAGATGATAACGATCCCATGTGTACGATCGTGGGTGTGGGTGCGTCTGCTGGCGGACTCGAAGCCTTTACCCAATTGCTCCAACATTTGCCTGCCGATACGGGGATGGCATTCGTCCTGATTCAGCATTTAGCACCTACCCACCCCAGTTTACTCACCACCATCTTAGCGAAAGCGACAGCGATGCCTGTGGCTGAAGTTGAAGAGGGGATGGAAGTAGCGCCAAATCGAGTCTCCGTCATCCCACCGAATTTCGATCTGGTGCTGGTAGGTAATCGCTTGAGGTTGTCCGTGCGCGAGAAGATTCATGGCAAATATTTACCAGCCGATCGCTTTTTGAAATCCCTGGCAATCGAGCGTCAGCAGCGGTCGATCGCGGTAGTATTATCGGGTACCGATGGCGATGGGGCGCTGGGCTTAGCCGCAGTCAAAGCAGCGGGGGGGATTACCTTCGCTCAAGATATTGCCTCCTCCAAATTTGAGGGAATGCCCGATCGAGCGATCTCCACCGGGCAGGTGGATTTTGTCTTACCGCCTGCGGCAATTGCCAGAGAGATCGCCAAGATCGCTCAGCATTTTTATGTCGCTCGACTGCCGCCAGTACCGCCCGATCGCGAGACTAGCTCCGCCAGTGAAGCAGATGTCCTTGCAACCATTTTCACCCTGCTCCATCGCTACAAAGGGGTAGACTTTACTGGCTACAAACCTGCGACATTGAAGCGGCGCATTTTACGGCGGATGGCATTGCACGACTTCGAGCGGTGGGATGATTACTCCCACTATCTCCGCACTCACCCCAGCGAACTAACTGCCCTCGAACGAGATTTATTGATTAATGTCACGAGTTTTTTTCGCGATCCGGCAACTTTTAACACGCTGACAACCACAGTTTTACCGACAATCCTCGCGCGGAAATCGCTGGCAGTGCCAGTGCGGATCTGGGTTGCAGGCTGTTCCACAGGCGAGGAAGCTTACTCGATCGGGATTTGCTTGTTAGAGTATTTAACAGAGCGCGACTTGCAATTGCCGATCCAGATTTTCGCCACCGATATCAGTGAGGGCGTAATCGATCGCGCTCGGATGGGTATTTATAAGCCGGGGATGATGGCGGGGATTTCCCCGGAGCGACTGCGCCGCTTTTTTGTGGCTGTGGATGGCGGCTATCAGATTAGCAAATCCGTCCGCGAGTTGTGTGTCTTTGCCAGACAAAACTTGATTGCCGATCCGCCATTTTCCCAACTCGATCTGATTAGCTGTCGCAATGTGCTGATTTATTTGGGAGCAGAACTCCAAAAACGGTTGATTCCCATTTTTCATTACGCGCTCAAACCGCAAAGTTTTTTGATGTTGGGCACTTCTGAAAGTATCGGCGAATTTTCCAATCTGTTCGCCCCATTAGATAAAAAGTCCAAAATTTACGATCGCAAATCTGCTCCTCGCAGTCCATACTTGAGATTTAATAGTAGCGATCGCGTTCTCGAAAAAGTAAAGCCAATGACGCCGATTGATGACGATAACCGCAACGATTTAGATTTGAGCCAATTCGCAGATCGCCTCATTTTGGAGCGCTACGCTCCCGTCGGCGTAGCGATCGATGAAGACATGAATATCGTCCAATTTCGGGGACAGACGGGCGATTATTTTGAACCTGCGGCGGGCAAGCCGAGCTTCAATTTATTTAAAATGATTAGACCAGAATTGGTAGTAGAACTCCGCGCTGCCGTCCATCAAGCCAAGCAACAGCAAGAAGTCGTGCGCCAAGAAGGTCTGCGGCTCTCGACCGCCACCGGGGTCAAAACGATCGATCTAGAAGTGATTCCCTTTAAGATCGGTGAGATCGATAAGCCCTATTTACTCATCCTCTTTCAGGAGTCGGCGATCGCCAGTGGCGATGCTCCCAGCCGCGCCAGAAAAGTCAAACAGACTTCCGGAGAGCAGGAACAAACGCGACTGCAACAGGAATTAGCGACAACTCGCGAATATTTACAAGCAATTATCAAGGAACAAGAATCGACCAACCAAGCTTTTCAAGTTGCTAATGAAGAAATTTTATCTAGTAATGAAGAGTTGCAAAGTACCAATGAAGAGTTGGAAACTTCCCAAGAAGAATTGCAAGCAACTAATGAAGAACTGCACACGATTAACGAGGAATTAAATAGCCGTAATCTCGAACTAGGACAACTGAATAACGATCTGCAAAACTTATTAAGCAGCATTAATATTCCGATTTTGATGCTCGATGGCGAGTTGCGGATTCGCCGCTTTACCACCTTAGCCCAACAAATATTCAACCTGATTCCGACAGATTTAGGGCGACCATTTAGCGATATTCAGCCCAACATTATCATCCCCGATCTGGGAGCATCGATCCTCGAAACCCTCGATACGCTGACGACCCGAGAAGAAGAAATCCAAGATCGGACGGGAGCCTGGTACAGCTTGCGAATTCGCCCCTATCGGACGATCGACAATCGGATCGATGGCGTCGTCATCGGCTTAATCGATATCGACACGCTCAAGCGCAGTGCCACCAGCATCGCCGCCGCCCGAGACTATGCCAATGCGATCGTCGAAACCGTCCGCCAACCCTTGCTCGTCCTCAATCCAGATTTACGCGTCATTAGAGCCAATCAATACTTTTACGAAACCTTCCAACTGACACCTGCTCAAACCGAACAGCAATCGATCTTTGAGGTCAAAAATCGCCAGTGGGATCTACCCGATCTGCGATCGCTACTGGCAAATCTCCTCGCCCGCGATACTGAGTTTCAAGACTTTGAAATAACCGCATTCGAGCCGGATTCAGAGCGAATGCTGTTATTTAACGCTTGCAAAATCAAAGACGAACTGCACGAACATAGTATCCTGCTGGCGATCGAAGACATTACCGAGCGTCGCCAAGCCGAAATTCTCATCCGCGACTCACTCACCGAAAAGGAAGTCCTCCTGCGCGAGATTCACCACCGCGTCAAAAACAATCTCCAAATTGTCTCTAGTTTGCTCAGTTTACAAAGCAATCGCGTTGCCGATCCACAGACGATGGAAATCCTTCAAGATAGCCAAAATCGCGTCCAGGCAATGTCGCTAATTCATGAGAGCCTCTATCAATCAGCCAATTTAGCAAATCTCAATTTTGCCGAATATGTCCAAACATTAGTCAATAATCTCTTTACTAGCTACAATGTCGATCGAGCAGCAATCGCGCTCCACATTGAGGTCGAGCCAGGGATTGCCATCGATGTCGATCGAGCCGTCCTCTGTGGCTTGATAATTAACGAACTCGTCACCAATGCCATCAAGCACGGAGTTGGAGACAATCGCCACGGCGAAGTACGGATAAAGTTGGCACACAGCGGTGACGATCTCCTGAAGTTATCGGTCGCCAATAACGGGCGAGAACTACCACCAGAATTCGATCTTGGCAATGTGCGATCGATGGGACTGAGTTTAGTCATCTCAGCAGTCAGCCAAATCAAAGGTCAATTGGCGGTACAAACTGGCGCTATGACTGTGTTTGAGATTAGCTTCCCTAAAGTTGTCAGCAGCGATCGCTAACCTTGCACTCACCCCCAACCCTTCTCCGCTTGAGAGCTACTGTGTATGCACAAGTTATTTGAGTTGCTGCGTAGTCTGTGTTACCCCACCCCAGCCCTCCCCTTATCAAGGGGAGGGAGCTAAAGCCCCTCTTGATAAGGGGGGTTGGGGGGTAAGCCCAGCGAAAACGGAGCCACAGCGGACTTGTGTGTACACGGTACTTGGGAGAGGGGTTGGGGGTGAGGGCAAGGTTAGCGAGTCTTACAAACCGCATTTTGGACAACACGTCGATCGCACTACCGCAATAATCTGGGCAAATGGTAAAAATATTAGTAGTTGAAGATGAAACAATTGGTGCCTGGGATATCAAAGAAACATTAGAAAAATTGGGACATGAGGTAGTCGATTTAGCCGTCTCTGGCGCAGCCGCAATTCGCGCCGCGACTCATAAAGATCCCGATCTAGTCCTGATGGATATTCGGTTAGCCGGAGAGATGGACGGGATCGCCGCTGGGAATGAAATCTACCAGCGATTGAAAATTCCCGTGGTTTACCTGAGTGCCCACGCCGACGAAATTACACTAGCGCGGGCACTTAAAACCGCTCCGTTTGGCTATATTGTTAAGCCTTTTCAGGCACAGACCTTACAGAGTACGATTCAGGTAGCCTACCAGCGGCATCAGATCGAAGCCTGTGCCCAGATGGCGCAAGCCTCGCTAGGCTACACTTTAGACAACATGGGTAGTGGCATTATCATCACCGATCGCCAGGGACTAATCACATTTATCAATCCGATCGCCGAAACGCTGACCGGGTGGAATTCAGCAGCGGCGGTAGGGGAGGAGATCGATAACGTTTTTTACTTAATCTGGGAAACAGATGGCACTACAATCGAAAATCCCAGTTTGCGATCGATGCGATTGCAAGCACTCGTCAAGTCACTAGAGGGCTGTTGGTTGACGTCTAGCGATAGTGGGATCGTGCCGATCTCTGCTACCGCGACCCCGATCCTACATCCAGATGGTGAGATCGTCGGCAGTATCGTGGTATTTCAAGATAACAGCGAGCAGATCGGCATCCAGATGGATTTGCAGGAGCGCAATCAAGATCTCGAATTATTTCAAATTAGGTTAATCTCCCAACTACAAGCCAAGACTGCCGAATACGACCAAGCCATCGCCTGTCTCCAAGTCTGGGAGCTGCTTTTAGATCGCGTGCAGACCGCTCGCACCGAAACAAAGCTGCTCCAGAGTGCGCTAGCGCAATTAGGTAAAGCGATCGCAGCAGACTACTGTTGGGTGACGCTGCACGAGCCTTACACCAATACAGCGACCATCTGCTGTGAATATATCGATCGCGAACGGCTAACTTACCCCGCCAGTAAACTTGGCAAACAAATCGATCTCCAGCTCTATCCTCGGTTTTACCAGCACTTATTTACAGGCAAAAGTTGGATTGCTCCTCCTGCGGCAATTATGCCCCCAGCCTATGTCAATCTTTTGACTCCCTCAGCTCATGTCTCGATTTTTCCGCTCATGAGCGATTTTATCGACGATGCAGCGGCACAGAGCGATGCGCCGCAACAGCGACCGCTAGATATCATCGGTGAAGTTGGCATCGTTACCACTGGCAAACAGCCGTGGACCCTAGGACAAACCAGCCCGATTGCCCAAATCCTCGGCGGTGCCATCAAGCTATTTCGACAGCATGGCTACCCGCTCGACTCAGCTAGCGATTGGCTCGATCTCCTCGACGATAACTCAACTAGCTGAGCATAATTCCATCTACCATCTACCCTCTACCCTCCGCAAGAGGTCTAATTAGCAGCTTCAGACATTTCGATCGTCCGACCCTCATAATCTTTCACCAAGAAATTTAGCGGCTTCTCACCCCGAATCTTGTGCTTGACACCACGAGTTTGAATCCGCATCAAGATTTGCTCCAAACAATCGCGATCGAAACAAACATGCCGTTGGCGATTTTTCTCACCATAGCTCGCTCCAGTAATGACGTGCAGTTGGGTGTTTTTCTTGAGCTGATACCACAACCCTTCCGAGCCTTTCATCCCTCGGATGCTACCGCGACCCATCGGTGCCGCCATATACATCGGATCCATTCCCGCAGTCCCGATCGTCTGCTCGTAGTCATAGTAATAATGTAACGGCACTTGCGCAATCGACAGATTTAACATTCCCTCATACAAATCTTGAGCAATTTGGAGATCGGACACCATCACCGTGTAAACCTTCGGGGCGCTAGTCAAAAACAGCCACATCGCCCCAGCGTAGGCTGCCAGAAGCATCACCATGATACCTTGGGTCGAAAACAGGCTATCTAAAGGCATAAAATCGCATAGGACTAGGATTGAATATATGTTAACAGTTCGGATTAATTAATTGCATAAAGTATTGCTGCGATCGAGCGAGGTTTGGACACAACCTCAGCGGTTAGAAACCGCCGCTCGGAGTGCAAAGTCCGCCTTCGGGAACGCTTCGCGAACAGTCGCAGGTAAAGAATCGGTAGCCGCTCACCTCGTAGGGCAACAGCTCTAAAATAAGTTTAGACAAATATTCACTCATCTGCTATGATGATAGTCTGTGAATTTTTTCAAACCACATGAAAGCTCAGGAAATCATTCGCTCGATCGAAGCGGAGTATCTAAAATCCGATCTGCCTACCCTTCACGTGGGCGATACCGTCCGTGTGGGCGTAAAAATTCAAGAAGGTAACAAAGAGCGCGTACAACCTTACGAAGGCATCATTATTGCTACTCGTAATGGCGGTATCAATGAAACTATTACTGTCCGTCGTGTCTTTCAGGGTATTGGCGTGGAACGGGTATTCCTGTTGCACTCACCCAAAATCGATAGCGTCAAAGTAATTCGTCGCGGTAAAGTCCGTCGTGCGAAACTGTTTTATCTTCGCGAGCGCGTCGGTAAAGCAACTCGCGTCAAACA
>NZ_JANLWO010000076.1:0-5444 GCF_031364565.1 Chamaesiphon sp. OTE_20_metabat_361 | reverse complement strand
CGGGGACACGCCACCACCACAGGGTTTATACCGAGGGAGGGCATCTTTTTCTAAAACTAATACCGATCTGCCTTGTTTGGCGAGATGGTAGGCTGCACTGCCTCCTGCGGGGCCAGCACCGACGATAATACAATCAAACATAAGATGGTTATCTAGATACTTCGATCGTGACTTTAATCTGCCACAATCTCGACCATTGTACAACCAGCCATCGCCTTGGCACTATTTAGCTGTTACTAATATTGTTATGTCAGACAGTTCGCGCCCCAATCCCCATCTTACCGATATCTGCTTGTAGATAGAGAAGGAGGTCGCTCACTAGCGACAATTCGATCGAGTCTCAAGCGGCTGAAACTGTGGATACTGTGATTTTAGGCTGCTTGACGATCGGGTTCTTCAATGCCCCATTGGTGTTTGAGTAAGTTTTTGTAGCTATTTTCTTGGAGCATCATTTGCTTGTACAGGTTTACCAGAAATTCCTGTGCTTGATCGCGGCTCATGTCTTTGACTTGGTGCTCGAACGAGCGGATGCTAAATTGTTGCTCTAAGGATAGGTCGAAGGATTTAGACATAATTGACTCCTGCTTTGGGTATTAAGCAAAATCGTCCCACTGGGGACAGTTATTTGAGTTGTCGATCGCGGCTCGATCGAACCGCCATGTTAAGAAGTATAACAGTCGTTTGACAATGATGTCGATCTGTACAAATACAGATCTGAGTTAGTCCGATCGGCAGATACCGATCTGAGGGCACTCCGATAACTGATTTCATTTTTAACAAATTAATTTGCTGAGGAATGCTCAGCATGAACAAACTTGCAATTTTGTCAAGATACTTTGACAATTCTTGAGCTGGGTCGAGATCGATCTCTAAATTTATGGCGATCGTGAGCAAAAGATGATGGCGGTGGGCATAATGATCCTACGGAATCGAGACAAATTAGCCTTAACTGAGTCCCGCATGGTACCTGCTGACAACGGAAAAATTAAATGGTTGCTGAATACATCACGCTAGATCGCTTGGCTACTGAGTTGAGTGAAATCAAGCACCAACACTTCAGTGGACAAATTTTACTCAAAAGTTCATTGGGACATGAGTGGTGCCTTTATATTTACCTCGGTCGCATCCTTTATGCTACTGGCGGTAGTCATCCCATTCGACGGTGGGTGAGAAATACCACGATTATGGGTGTAGATGCTAGCACTGCGGAGGATCTTCAAGCCCGGATCGAGGCATTAACCAATATTTCGGCATTGACATCCACAGAGCTAACTAGTTGCTGGGAGTACTATTTGCTGATTAATTGGGCAAAGCAGGGACGGATGACCCGTAATGGTTTGATTAAGCATATCCAAACCACGATCGTTGAAGTCCTGTTTGATATCGTCCAAGCCGAAGAAGTCACCTATCAGCAGGTAGCCCAAGATCTGCTCAGTCCTCAACTAACGCTGATCGATCTCGATCGAGCATTAGGAATTGCCGTTCAACAGCAGCAGCAATGGCAGCAGGCTGGATTAGTAGAAGTCTCACCAGATCGAGCCATCAAAATCTTCGCTCACAGTGAATTTCAAAGAATCGTTTCGCCATCAGCCTATCAGGCACTCCAGTTCGTATTAAATGGAGAACATAGTATTCGCGAAATTGCTGCCAAGGCGCGCAAATCACCAGTCGCTATCGGTCAATCTTTTCGAGCGCACTTGCAATCGGGGATGCTCGGGCTGCTCGATCTGCCCGACTTTGCCAGTCCGGTTGCCAAAAGTAAGTATCCCTTGGGACAAAAAGTACCACTGATTGTCTGTATCGATGACAGTCCATTTGTGTGCGATCGATTAGAACAAATTTTTCTGCAAGAGGGTTATCAATTTATTAGTGTGATGGATTCGCTCAAAGCCATTCCGATCGTCGTTGGCAAAAAGCCAGATCTGATTTTTCTGGACTTGGTAATGCCCAATGCGAACGGTTATGAAATTTGTAGTCGGCTCCGCAAAATCGGTGCTTTTCAAAATACCCCGATCGTGATCTTGACAGGTAATGATGGGGTCATCGACAGGGTGCGTGCCAAAGTTGTGGGGGCAACTGATTTTCTGACTAAACCAGTTCAAGCAGAATTAGTACTAGAAATCGCCCAAAAATATTTACAGCCTGTCGCGATCGTCTAATTTTAACATCCCTATTTATACCATAGTACCACAGATGTCTACAGCACTGATTGTCGAAGATGTTCAGACCGACTTGATGATTTTGACTAATTATTTGGAGACTTTGGGATGGCGAGTGATTTCCGCTATTAATGGCGAAGAAGCTCTTAATTATTTAAGTTCTAATAAGCCAGATATTGTTTTTTTAGATGTGGTCTTGCCGGGACGCAGCGGCTTTGAAATTTGTCGCACGATTAAGTCTCAGGTCGATACTCAGAAAATACCAGTTGTGATGTGTTCGACAAAAAATACCGACATGGATCGATTTTGGGGATTAAAGCAAGGAGCAGATCTTTATTTGACTAAGCCAGTAAATCGCAGTGATTTCATTGAGGTAATTCAAAAATTAGTTAATTAAATTAATTGATAACTAGGGCTTTAGAATACGGATTTAAATTCCTATTTTTTGTTAAATGATATTCTTTATTAAAATTATCGCAGAAGTTCAGACTAGAAGTGTCAGTAATAAATAGCGTTGACAAAAATCGCGATCGAGGGGTGATAAATTGCAAGCCAATAGTTACAAAGAGCAATCGACAGTAGGTGCAGACTCAGGCCGAAATCGCCGCCAATTTTTAAGGTTTTCCCTGCAACCAGGCACTACGGCGCTAATTGAGGTCGAGCGGACGATCGAAGTTGCGAATATTCCCACCGATCGGATCGTCCCGATGCCACATTTGCCCCCAGCAGTCAGAGGTGTCTACAACTGGCGGGGGAAAATTCTCTGGATTGTGGATTTAGCACTATTACTAGGTCTGGGTGGAGCTACTCAACGTTATCGCAGTGTCCAGCCGACGATCGTCCTCAGCAGTGGCGGCGAGGCCGATATTTTTCCGCGACAGCAGTTATCAGTTTCAGCAGCAGCCGAGCTACCAGGGTTGAAAACCATTGGTTTTATTGTCGATGAAATAGTCGAAATTGAATGGTGCGAGTTAGATGCCACTAGCGGTTCCCTCCCGGCGGATCTCCATCCAGCATTAGCTCAGTGGGTGAGTGGGGTGTGGGAATCGCCCGATGGGGAAGATTTATTGATATTAGATGGGCAAGCAATCTTAGATCGTGCTGATGCCCCATCGGATTTAAATTACTTTTTTAGATAAAAAAATAGCCAAATGAAGACGATCGAAGATACAGCGAAAAAGAGTGCGGTCACAGCCACACCAGTGCCATCAACCCCGCCAGCACCAGCGATCGCCCCACTAGATGAGCCGCAGCAACTCCCAACTGCACCGCTCCCGACGGGTGATTCGTTTCGCCTACGACAATCGCTGCAACAGCAAATCTTTTTACTAATTTTGCCGTTTATTGTCGTGCCGCTAACGATGAGTGGTTGGTTGGCATTTCATCGCAGTAATCAACCAGCACCAGACCGCTCACAACAATCGGCGTCGGTGGCGACACAAGCAGAAAATTGGTACATAGATCTAATTGCGTTGCTAGCGATCGGCACTATCAACATCGGCATGGCGGTCTGGATCGTCCGCCGAATCGCCAATTCTATCGATCGAGTCACCACCAAACTCACCGAGGCGGCTAACGGCGATCTGAGCGTCCAACTCGACCCCAATGGTAGCGCTGAGTTTCAAGCGCTGGCAAATGGCTTCAATCAATTAGTTACCAATTTCGATCGGACGCTCCAACAACAGCAACTCGCCGCTCAATCCAACCAGCTCTACGGCAAAATCGCCTCGATCGCCCAAGAGTCAGTAGATCGGCTGCAAGTTTATCAGACTGGCGCAAGTGGCATCCGCCGCATTTTACAAGCCGATCGAGTAGCAGTTTTCCAGTGTCATCTAGATGGCACGGCGAGCGTCATTGCCGAGTCGGTCGGGTCTGGGCAGCGCGCGACGATCGATACCCCACTCGGTCAGATGTATTTTGCCGAGCTACCGACCGAGTTAGAACGCTATTCGCTGGGGCAAAGTGTCACCTTTAACGATCTTCAGCAAGTGAAGCTGAGTCCCAACCGCCAGCAGTCGATCGCGCAAATGGGTGTCAAATCGATGACGATCGTCCCCATTTTAGCTGGTAAACAGTTAATCGGCTTAGTCTCGATCCAGCAATGCGACCGGGTGCGCCATTGGCAGGCTTGGGAGATCGCGTTTGGGATTCAAGCCGCACAACGACTGGGTTTGGCGATCGAGCAGATTATGACTTGGAATACCCAAGCCATTGAGTTACATCGCTCGAATCTATTGTCTCAGGCGCTACAAGTCAACGAGCCAGCCGAGTCGATCGAATTACTCGATCGGGCAGTAGCCAGTATTCGGGAAGAATTTAATCTCGATCGGCTGATGGTCTTCGGTCGGAGCGATCGCGAACGCGGCGAAATTATGGCAACGGCGATGGCACCAGCTTATCTGCTGCCAGATGCGGTGATGATGAACCAGTACCTTCAGTACGAACTCGATCGTGAGGATAGCGCCCTCGGTCAAATTTCTTGTATTTACAGCCTCGATGCGGCTGGTGGACTTAAATCTGCGGAGATCTCGCTCTTAGAACAGCTCCAGATCCGCGCGCGCATGGTAGCGCCGATTTTAGTAGAAGGTCAAATCTTAGGATTGGTAATCGGACAGGTGTGTAATGGCGAGCGGAAGTGGACGCTCGGCGAGATCGATCGATTCACAACCGTGGCAGATCGGATCGGATTGGTACTCGAACGGCGCAAGTCGATCGAGCGCAAAGCAGTCCAAGCCGCACGGAAAGATTTAGTCTTAGAGATTACCCAGCAACTGCGCTCCTCACTCGATCGAGAGACGATTATTACCACCGCACTGACGAGTATGCGCACGGCGGCGGGACTCGATCGGGCGGTCTTTGTGACATTTAGCGACAATTTTCCGACCCAGATCGGTGCTGAAGCAGTCGCTCCTGGCACTTTATCGATTTTAGGTGAAGTACTCGATCGGTCGTTATTCGATCGCCAGCAAATATTAAGTTACGGCAAGGGTCAGATTTCCACGATCGCCGATATCGAACGAGCGGGGTTAACAGATGTCCAAATCGCCAATCTGCAACGCTTACAAGTGCGGGCGAGTGTCTTTATCCCAATTTTAGTCAACAATAAATTAGCGGGGCTAATCGTGGGCGATATGTGTCACGCGACTCGGAATTGGGAGCCAGAACTCCTCGAAACGCTCGCGCAGATTGCCGTTCAAGTCGGACTGGTCTTAAATCAGGCGCAACTATTTGCCCAAAGAGAAGATGATGCGCGTAAATTGCAGATTATTTCCAATTTCACCCTAC
>NZ_JANLWO010000049.1:0-1942 GCF_031364565.1 Chamaesiphon sp. OTE_20_metabat_361 | reverse complement strand
GAATGAAGTCTGCCAGCAATTGAGAGATCGACAGGGCTTCCCGATCGATCGCCAGCCAGTACAGCACTTGCTGCTCCAGCTCGGACAGCCGCTCGAATTGCTGTCTCAGCAGCGTGTCGATCCCATCACACAACGTCACTCCCTGTTCTAAAAAGGCATGAATACTGCCGTCAAATAAATCTCGGATCGTAGTTGCCGCGATTTTAATCGCTAACGGATTACCAGAGTAAGATTGCTGGAAATGATGCCAATCGCTCGGTGCATTAGCCTGACAACCACTCGCCGTACCGATCGATTCTACGGCGATCGCACTTAAACCATGTAAATCCAAGGTACAGACTAACGCAGATGCTCCTTCTAACGGAATCAATGTGCTGGGCTTCTCCCGACTGGTTAATAATAAACAACTAGTATGATGTTCGGTGGCGATGCGTCTGAGGATTTCACTATAGCCAGCATAACCCTCGCGATAGCCTTCAGAGTTGGACGATGAGCCACCAGGCTGATGCGCCAAAATCGATTCAAAATTGTCGAAGACGATCAGACAGCGCGAAGTTCGCAGATATGCCATCAGTTGGGAGATCTGCGCGCCCATCGTATCCGCAGGTTCCGTCTGTTGTTGGCGGGAGACTACCGCAATGAGCTGAAATAAGACTTTATCCAGCGGTGGTGCATTACGGAGGGATTGCCAGATAATTCGATCGAATGCCGAATTTGCAGCTAACTTTTGACTGAGTTTGGCGGCTAGTGATGTTTTGCCCATTCCGCCCATGCCGACGATCGAAATCAGCCGACACCGCGAGTTTAGAGAATTTTCGTCAGAATTGCCATCCAGCCAGTATTCCAACTGCTGGAGTTCACGTTCGCGCCCAATGAAGCTAGAAACATCGATCCGCTCTCCCCAGTAGCAAGCGCGATCTGGTGGTGAATCTGGGGTAACTTCCAACCCGGCTAGTTGAGGCGATTTTCCGGTGGAAACGCTGTGCGTTGGCGCAGCCTCGCCTTTGGCGATACGACCGTGCTGGCGGCGCAGTACCGCTTGCAAATTATTTTTGGTGACTGGTTCGCCCAATACCTGAGTCAATTGTCGCCACAATTCGTAGCCGACATCGCGGATATAGCCGGTATCATAGCCGATCTGCTCGGCCATATTGGGATAAGTGCGACCTGCCCACGAGTGACGAAACACTTGCTCTTGAATATCTCGGAGACTTGGCGATCTCAGGAGTGGATCGAGTAACGCTAAAGCTTCATCTGCTGTCATTGGCGAAGACCCTGCCAGAATCTATCTCTTATTCTAATCCTAATAATTCGCAAATTACGATCGGTAGATCCGATCTTTTCCGATCTTTTCTGGCTGTCAAACCGTTTCTGGCAGCTTATTCTAGAGATAGAGCGTACAACCCGTCACACAGAAAACCATTTGTAAAACTACAATCCCTGCTACCTATATGCCGGGTACTGCTCAGAGAATTCCAACCCCAACTCAACCTACCACCTAAAAAAATTACCATGAAACTCACAATTGTAAAATCACAAAAAGTCCGCTCCAGTGCCGTTAGTTTGTTGGCAAAGCCTCTCCCGTCGAGAATCGATCGAAAAACCAAAAATTCTCAATTGCTGGCGCAATGGCAATTCGTCAATGGGAGACTGCAATGCCGATGGTTTATAGATTGAGCTTTGCTGCTAAATATCCGATCTTTTCCGTTGGCGTAGCCTCTCATAGAGAATCGCTAACACCAGACTTTTACTGACAGAGAAGAGGAAGTATGAAAAAAGTTGCAGTGTTTGGCAATGCTGGTGGTGGGAAATCAACTTTAAGCAAGAAGGTATCAGAAATTCTGGATTTACCACTACACGTCTTAGATAAAGTCCAATATCAATCGAGAGGTGTTGCCGTTCCCACCGAAGAATATCAGCGCATTCACGCACAAATTCTGGC
>NZ_JANLWO010000053.1:0-1849 GCF_031364565.1 Chamaesiphon sp. OTE_20_metabat_361 | reverse complement strand
GGAAAGATTTCGGATGCGGCAAAATCACCCCCGACATTTAGCTCCGATCGAGATTACGCTCACTTAGAAGCACAAATCGCTGCTGCTGATGCGATCCTCGTTGGTAGCGGCACTCTAAGCGACGGGGGGAGTATAGTTTTGGTACAAAAACCAGAATTAATTCAAGCGAGAATCGATCGCGATCAACCAGCTCAACCGCCTCAGATTATCTGTTCTCGGAGCGGTAAAATTGATGCACAGTTACCATTTTTTAGTCAACCGATCGATCGCTGGTTATTAACAACTAAAATTGGTGCTAGAAATTGGCACGATCGATCTAGTTTCGATCGCATTCTTGAATGCGAAACTCCTGACGGTCGGGATCTCGATTGGCAGGCAGCCAAAAATGAACTGGTTAAATTAGGGATTAAAAATATCTGTTTTTTGGGCGGGTCAGCATTAGCGGCGAGTCTGTTTGCAGCAAATTTTATCGATGAGTTGTGGTTGACAGTCTGCCCGGTTATCTATGGCGGCGATGATGCACCGACTCCAGTGGCGGGAGCTGGATTCACGCCCGAATCTGCCCCAAAGTTAACATTGTTGAGTGTCGAGCGCATCGACCAAGAAATATTCTTACATTATCAAGTTCACAAACCGATAGATCTAAATAATTAATAATTATTAATTATTAATTAATTTAAGGTCGCCTCCCGTGCGGATAGACCTTCACTATTGGCACCAAAATACCATATTGCGATCGCCACCTCGCCTAATGTCACTGTTTTCTTTGGTTGAAATAAAGTCGTGTAGCCAAATACTCTTTTGATGTTCGCCTGGTCGCCATTTTGAAAGTCGGCTAATACTGCCCGCATGGCTTTGGGATCGATTTTACCCGCATCTTGAAAGCCCCATGTTTGCTTGACGGCATCTAGAGAGGCTGCTGGGAGCGGTTGACGGGTATCTAAGGGCACTTTCCACAAAATCATCTGCTCTCTAGTCACAGGGGCTTCAGGGCGAAATAGCACGCTAGTAGCGTCACCGCTGAGGGGACTGGGAATCAGTCCTGCTTCGGCTAAGCCTTGAATGCTGGGAAAGTCGGGATTGGTAGTGGGGACGTCTTGAAAGGCTGGCTTAGCATCGCTCGTGGCTAACTTGAGCTGTTGGGTGGGCTTAGTGCCATTAATCCGGTTGTGGGCGGCAACCAGCCACCGGGCGTATTCGCGGCGAGTGACGGGGCGATTGCTTGGGGGTGTCTTGCCAGTGGCGCTAGTGTCGGCACTGGTGAAGACACCGAGCTTGGTGAGATCTGCCAGATACTCGCCAGTATTGGCTGGGGCAAGATTATTGCTGAGCGGTTTTGGGCTGGGAGTCGGCGTACTGCTGGGTGCCGGACTGCTAGGTGCTGGCGTTGGGGTAGGGCTGGCAGTTGTGGCGAGTAGGCTAATTGTATAAGTGGTGACTCCAGTTTGTTGCTTGTCCGTACTAGGCTCGGGTGCGATCGTCACGTTCGATCGATCTGGTTGAGTGGCGACTAATTGGGGCGCAGTATCGCTGGGCTGAGTGACAATTTGCCATTGCTTAGCAGTGAGTTCTTGCTGATAAAATTTGTAGACAGACTCGATCGGATCTGGAGTCGTCCAAGTGGTAACAATCCCTCGATCGTCAGTGCGATCGGTATTTAGCAATTTTGCCTGTGGATACTGCGGAAAATCGGCGGGAAGATCGTTGGTGGTTGGCTCGGCAGCAGTGGGTTGTTTGAGCTTGGGATCTGGGGCGAAGGTATCTTGTACTGTTTTCCCATTGCAGCCAGAGAGCAAGATGGGTGTACTCATTGCTAGTGCGGCTAACAATCCAGACCGACAAATCCCAA
>NZ_JANLWO010000034.1:0-4398 GCF_031364565.1 Chamaesiphon sp. OTE_20_metabat_361 | reverse complement strand
TCCGCGATCTCCAAAGCGTTGCTGCTCGTCGATGGTTATTTCAATCCGTTGAATCAGTGCTAACCCCGCAAATTGGGGCGATCCGGCTTTCGATCTCGGCTGTATTTTAGGTAGCTATTTAGAAATTTGGCTAGATGGATTAGCGATTAGCAATATCCTCAGCATTGATGAATCATTACAACTAGCAGCTACTCCCTTAGAGCTACTTCAGCCATCGTTATTTTCCTTAGTGCAATCGTATTTAGATACGTTTCCAGCCATTTTAGTCGCTCGTCCCGATTATCTCACCCGATCGCTCCAATTTGCGGGGTTAGCACTGATTCAACGGATTGAAATAACCATCGACGAGCAGCAACGCTTTGGAGATCGCGGAATTGTGATGCTCCAAGTGGCCAAGCAGTTGCTATGTACGCCACAAGCCGCAATGAAAACTTTATTCGCGCAAGACTTTACCTAATTAGTAGCTAAATAATTTATGTCAATATTCATGCAGAAATTGGTAGAAATCATCGAGACGATCGCGATCGATCCAGATTTAACTATCTCCCATCCTAACTATCCTCCCACCACGATCGATCCAGATCTGAGGGCGAGATTTACCCAGATACCAGTTCAGTTACAGCAAAAGTTTCTCACCGATCGCGTCTGTAACTATCTTTACGATCTGTATTTTACAGGGAGTAAACTCCCGATCGATCTAGTCAATCCCACAAATCAAATATTACCAGCCCAATTAAGCGATCGTTTTGATAATGGTGTCGATCTTAATTTTTATCGGCGGCTTCAGCATAGTAATACCAGTCGCGGCTATCTCGATCTCAATTGGCAGATCGTCGCCGTAACTGAAGATCGCGAACTTATCGTCGTCAAAGATGGACTGCACGTACATGTCGATCTGCAACAGCACGTACCGCCAAATCTCCATCAAGCTAAGATTGGCGATACCATTCCGATTTATTTACCGCACAATCTGGTTGGGATCGATACCTATATCATGGTCGGTAATGCTGGCTCTCCTCAACATGACGAGCGCCAATTCGTGCGAGTTTACTTCAATATTACACCCGATGCTGCTGTAACGATCGCCGCGCAATTAACCGCCGCATTAAATAAATTAGGCATTCGCTTCGAGTTTGCCATTCTCCACCACCCACACCTCTTTTGTCGCTATGACGCGGCAACACTCTGGCTGGCTGATGCCGATTACCTTGCCATCCAAACTACCCTACTAGCCATCTATCAAGCACATCAGACTGAATTTTCGCCGCAAGTACCGCTGTTTACCAAGCAATTAGCGCCGGGACTGGGACTCGCTCAGATGCCCCCGGCTACGAATTCGTTTGGACAGCATCGGTGCGAACTCGTCGCTGAGGGATTGGTGACGGCTTTCTTGCACGCGCAAACATCAACTACCGATAAGTTAGCTCGAATTGAAGCAGCTTGGCACAATGTACAACTCGACTGGCATCAGCCTTATCTCAATTCCTCCAGCCGCGATGATTATGCTACTTATGCCACTTCGTAACAAGGCTTTTGTTTGGCTAAAACTGACATCGTTAAGTCCCCAAATATTACAAGATCGTCATAGTTAGGTAGTAACTCGATCGATAGCCAGCCAGCCTTTGTGTCAAAATATGCGCTGATGTAGATATTGCCAGACCCTCAGAGCGTAGATTTTATACATAGTGTTATGTCTTTTCAATCTCGGCAGGTGGGTTGTGTGGGAAATCGCGATCGAGCATGATGATGTGTAACAAGAATCACAAAATGTCCGAAAGTACATTAACGATTCGATTTGTAACCTAAGAGGAATCCAAACATGGCTTTAATCAAAATCGCTGACTTAAACCTTGCTGGTAGCGACTTATTAGCAGGTGCTGAAAGCTTTCTTACCGAACTACAAGCAACTGATAGCAGCCAAATCTTTGGCGGTGGCGGTCATGGCGGTGGCGGTAGCAAAAAAGGCAGCAAAAAAGGCAGCAAAAAAGGCAGTAAAAATAGCAAAGGTTACGGCTATCCTTGCCCACCTGTATATTGCCCTCCTGTCTATCCCTGCCATTAATTGTCGATCGACAATTAGCGCGAACTAAATACCTCAGAAGGGATACTCATTATTGAGTATCCCTTCTGAGTTTGTGGCTGGGTGGCAATAGGGTGCTGCAAGTCCATCGTTATGGCTGCGGATTTGAAAATCGCCCATTCAGTGATACCGATCTCGAACCAGTTACTACAAACCCGTAGCTTCGATCGTGTTCTTTTGGACATTTGTTGTTAAAAATACAGATTTTACATATACCTTTATGTCTTTTTGCTCGCCGTAGATAGGTTGTCGATCGAATGGCGATCGGAGATCATAGATTTGTGATGAGAATCACCGACAGATTTAATTTGTTGACAGTCAACTTTTTAACATATTTAGGAGAACTGTACGATTATGGCTTTGATTACCATTTCCGACTTAAATGCTGACCTCTCGGCATCCAACAGCTTCCTCACCGAACTGCAAGCAACTGACAGCAGCCAGGTTTTTGGCGGTAGCAACTACGGTCACGGTTACGACAAGAAGGATAAGAAAGATAAAAAAGGCAAAGGTCATGGTTATGGTGGCCATGGCAATGATGATAAAGGCAAAGGTCACGGTTATGGTTATGGCGGTCATGGTAACGACGATTGTTACTGCGATGACTAATTTCAACCGCTAGCCTACGGGAAAACTCTAGCTGTGTGATGTCAAAACCCCTCCCATTGGCTGATGGGAAGGGTTTTGATGTTGGTAGCCGCGATCGATCGCCTGAAAAAATCATGAAGTGAGTATGCAGGAATCGAACACTTCCTCATGGGCTATTTTTGAGCTTGAGATTGCTTAAACGTGACAGTGACAGTCGTACCGACATCTACTTGACTCTCGATCGCGAGTTCGCCCTGATGACTAGCGACGATCGATTGGACGATCGCTAGTCCCAAACCCGAACCGCTGCTCACATCGGATGCTGTAGCTGTCCGTGCCAGATCGACACGATAAAACCTGTCAAATAAATAAGGCAGTGCCGTCTCAGGGATCCCAATCCCCCAATCGCGAACTTGGACTTGGAGGTAGGCTGTATTTTGGCGCAGTAGTTGTTGGAGTTCGATTTTTATCTGTGGTGGGGAAGCATTGAGATGACAATTATCGGTAGCTGGCAATGTGTACCCAATTGCATTAGTCAATAAATTGGTAAATAACCTCACCAATCTGTCCCAATCGCCATCGATACTAAAGGCTTCGAGTCGATCGTCTTCCTCACCTTGTCCGACAGTAATCGGCAGCGGATCGACAATTTCTAATACCAGCTCGATCCCTTTACTAGCAGCAGCCAATCTTTGTTCTTCGATCGTTTCCATCAGCAGGGCATCGAGGGGAACGGGACTGAGTTCTGGTGCCGCAATACTACTATCTTGACGCGCTAAAAATAACAAATCGTCAACCAGTCGCCCCAAGCGCCGCGTCAAACGTTCGATCGTCTGGAGTTGCTGGCGCTGCGCGGGTAACAGGGGTTCTTCACCCAGAGCTACTTGCACGTTAGTTTGAATCGTCGCAATCGGGTTGCGGAGTTCGTGAGAAGCGTCGGCGGTAAACTGTTTGAGCTGCTGATAAGATGCCTTAACTGGTTCGATCGCAATCCCGGATAAAAACCAGCCGATCGTCGCAACGCTGGCGATAATTAAGGAAGTGCCGATTGTCAGATCGACAATGAGCAATTCGGTTGGTTTGGTAACTTCAAACCACGGATGACTAACTCGCAAAAAACCTACCAACACGCCATTTTTATCGACTGGTGCGGTAATCTGCCGGAGGATGCGCTGGCTTTGCCGCTCCCCTGGAATATCGTTTTGCACCCGGACTGTTGCACCATCGAGATCGATCCATACGGGCAGGTTTAGTGGTTCTCTGAGCGTAGACCATAACAACTTGCCACTGAGATTAAATACTTCTAAATCGATCCGATCGTCGTCTAGCCTATTCGAGTTATCCTGAAAACTCGCCGCGACATTAATCTGAAACTGACTGGGTAAACCTGGTGCCTCGATCCGATCGATCGCGATCGATCGCGTCACTACTTCCACGACATGATTGAGAGTATCATCGACCCGCTCGATCAGCGTACTCCGCACGTAGATATACATTCCACTGGCAAACACCAGCAACACGATCGCCGTCACAGTGGTGTACCAAATTGCCAAACGGCGACGGGTGGTTTGAAACATACGGTTAGGATCGGCGGTCTAGAGGATAAAATAGTAATCGGAGTTAGCCTACGTCTCTTACCTACATTCTCTAATGAACGATCTCATAGATATCGACTGGGAACAACTGCATCAAGTTTCGGAAGACGATCCCGAATTTGAATTAGAATTACT
>NZ_JANLWO010000022.1:0-8631 GCF_031364565.1 Chamaesiphon sp. OTE_20_metabat_361 | reverse complement strand
CGGCTGCGCGGGTCATTTCCCAGCCCATACCGTCGCCGATCATGATAATCGTATTCTTAGCCATGCAATTTAACTTTCCTGTAAATATCTATTGAAGTAGACCTTGAAAGATCGACTGGTACCTAGTTTTGCATGGCTGTTCGATCGATGCGAGTATAATCGATCGCATCGATCTGAGAAGATAATTAAGATTTTTTACGATCGACTAACAAATCTAATTCTTAACTACTTGTTAATCAAATTATTTAATTTCTTAAATTAAAGATAACCTATGGGCGATTCTCATTCTGAGAGGCTCCGCCAACGGATCTTTGGCGTAGCCTACCGGAGGTAATCGGGACGATTTTGGCTTTGACACGCACCTTTTCTAACGCACCAACTAATCGTTGAGCTTGATGTTGATAGAGCGGAATATTCAAAATTCCTGGTAAATTTTCCATCAAATCTCTAGCAACCCGCAGCGAACAACCAGAGATCCGACCGATAATATTTGCCCCTTCAAAAGTGGATTCTGCGGTCATCGCTAGCTCGACTTCAACCTGCCAAGATTTGGGGTAGGGATCGCCGATATCGATCCGCCGCAAACTCTCTGTCGTTGCCAAAACTACCAAGCGATCGCCACTTGCCAGCAAAATATCGTCGGTAGGCATTAAGATTGCGGGACGGGGGTTACGCTGGTGCAGAATGGGTACTACCCCATAACCATAGGCAGCTTCAGCTAGCAGCAATCGATCGAGCGTGTCGCCTGTTTCGATCGTGTATTCAGTGACTAAAATGGTTTGCCGATCGATGTGAAATAGATTCAGAATATTTTCACCGAATGCCGCTCCGGCAAACACTTCTGCCGATACTGTCTGCATCCCCAATACCCGGGCAGTTGGCAGCGTTTTCGTCAGATGTTGGCTCAACCTTTGTCCCGATGTCCGAATTACCAGATCGAGCTGCGGATCGATCGCCTGCACCATTAAGGCAACTTCAAGATTGAGCATTTCATCATCGGTGACGATAATGACGCTCTTGGCGGTCGTGAGATTGGCTTGCGCCAGAGATCGATCGATATTACCCGTAATTATCGGCAGATCTGGCAAGATCGTACTGTTGATATCTGGCTGCAATGTTACGCCGACAACGGTTTGCTTGAATTGCTGTAGCAACAGAGCCACTTGTTGCCCGACTCGTCCTAAACCGACGATGACGATGTGGTTTTGTTGCGGTACGGGCGGTCTTTGCTTGACAAATTGAAACTTTGATGATAAGAGAGATTCGGTGAGGACTGCGTACAACACGCCCACAAAAGCCGTACCAGCCAGACTCAAGCCGAGGGCGAAAGTTTGGAGCCACCAGGGAATCGTGGTAATGTTCTCAAAGTTGCCAAATAAATCGCCATAGCCGCCTAAAAGTAAGATTGCTGAGGCGTAGAATGCCGATATCCAAGTCGTGTTGGGATAATATTGACGAAAGAGGACGGTAGCGATCGCGAGTAATAACACGACAATCAGACAGCAAATTAGAGCCACGCGGCGGACTTGTTGCTGAAAGTTCGATCGCCAAAACTGCCTAAATCGATCGCCAACACGCCGCGCCCAGCGAGCGATCTGGGGTTGTTTAGTTTTTTTGCCAGCAGCAAGCGATCGATCTGGGGTGGTGTGAAGTGAGGATCGATCGGCAATTTCAATGTAAGTAACTAAATCGCCAGCCGTAACTATCTCTTCAAACTGCCATTGGCAAAAACCTGGCTCGGTTGCAGATCGGGTGTGAGCCAGTAGCTTCTGGCTGCGCGTATCGATCTGGTGTAGCCGACGGGCATTGCACCAAGGATGAGCGGGACTCATGCGTTGTCGCACCACTTGCAACCAGTAGCCATCTAAATTAAAAAAGCCGACGGTATCCGTCCCCAATGCGGCAATAGCAAAGGAGTGAGCCGGAAGTTCGATCGGTTCGTAGGCGATAAAATTGCCGAGTTGTTGGCTTAATAATCGATTGAGATTGGCTTTTGCCGATCGCACGACTAGCCGCGTATGGGGGTTGAGTTGGCGGATGGCGAGGGCGATTTCGGCATTAACTCCCTCGTTACTAGTGACAATCAGGGCAGCGCGACAGGCTTGGATTTGGGCTTGCGCCAACACGTTATTTTCACGGCAATCACCAATAATCAGCTCGTCTAATAAATCGACTAAATTTGGAACTTCCCAACTTTGAGGAGCAACTTGTTCGATCGCGACAATCTTCACGCCAAATTGGTGGAGAGCCAGCACGCAGTGTTGACCCAAGCTACCTAAACCACACACCAAAAAACGATCTAATTTCATCTAGCTGTTGCCACGTCACTTTATCAGCGTAGTTTGACTAGATGGCAAGTGAATGAAAATTCCATCACAAAATCACATCTTCGATCGGGATACTATCCAATGGAACTAGCACCTGTAGCAATCCGATTTGAGTTCGGTGCTAACAACACATCGATTTGTCAAAACGGTGCTGATGAGTTGCTACAAGTCCGTTGGCTCGATCGACTATAGAACACGCTCATCTGGATCGCAATGAAAAAATTTACACTTGCAACATTATTAGGAATTACGACAGCAACTATTGGAGTCACGCTGGTTGCGCCTGCTCATGGGGCATCTTTCACCGGATCGTTGGTTAATGCCGATGCGATCGATCTGCTGCCATTTACTTCAACTGGCGCGGAATTAAGATTTCGATCGTTGAGCTACAATGGCGGCACCAACGATGTGGGAACGCTAATTCCACCGGGGGGATTTAGCCCAGTGCTGACAATATTCAATCCGAGCGGTAACTATTTCAACGAATACACTGCTACAGAAGATTTAAACTTTACTGCTACCTTGTCACCCGGAAACTATCAAGCAGCCGTCAGTGCATTTGGCAGATTTTTTGACTTTCCAACTAAAACAAATATTTCGCAAGGTTTCGATGGGAGCGGTGAATTCTTTGGTCGAAATCCAAATTATGCTGTAGATATCGTCGCGGTATCGTCAGCTACTGCTGTACCCGAACCTGTTAGCTTCATCGGTACTGCTGTCGCTGGGTTTGCAGTAGTTAAGCTCAAACGTAAATTGTCAGCGGGCAAAAAGTCAACCTAAATATTTAATGTTAATCTAAATTGCCATTGAGCTAAGTGTTATTCCAAGTCTAATTAAGTTCGATCGAATTCAACTCAAACCAGGTAGCGATTCTCGTTCCGAGAGGCTCCGCCAACGACAGCAACTAATGTCTGACTTTTACTCATTTTAAACTTTAGAATTAGAGAAAATTATGGCACTTAATCCAGGTGATATCGCATTTGTGCAATACAATGCTGACAACACTGACAATTTTGCATTTGTGACCCTCGTCACTATCCCTGCTGGCGAAGTCATTCTCTTTACTGATAACGGTTGGCTGAATACCAATGCTTTTCGCACGGGTGAAGGGATTATTACTTGGACTGCGCCTGCTGGCGGCGTTACGGCTGGCACGGTAGTTACGATCGATACTACTCCCACTGCGACGGCTGGTGCGGTTGTCGAAACAGGAGATCTCAACTTTGCTGCTGCTGGCGACCAAATTATTGCTTTTCAAGGCAGCCTTGCCAGCCCAACAGCGATTGCGGCTTTAAATAATGATGGTAGTTCGGTCTTTCAAACTACTGCTTCAGATACAAATACTTCTGCGCTGCCTCAAGGTTTGGTAATTGGAACAAGTGCGGTGGCGATCGCCGAAATTGATAATGCTCGCTATACAGGCACTACTACAGGCGATCGAGCAACCTTACAAGCTGCCTTATATAACCCGGCAAACTGGGCTGGCGACGATGCCACAAATCAAACTTTTGCAGGTGCTTTCACGATCGGCGGTGGCAGTACGCCAACGGTATCGATCTCCGCCACCGCCAATGCTGCCGAAGCAGACACAGCTAATGGTAGTTTCCGGATCTCCCGGACTGGCGAGACAACTAATGCGTTAGACGTTAACTACGCTGTGGATGCGGGTACAGGTCAAGCAACCCCTGGGACTGACTATACTGCTCTAGCTGGGATTGTCACGATCGCGGCTGGTAGCTCATTTGTGGATGTAATTGTCGCTCCAGTCGATGATGCGCTCGTCGAAGGTAATGAAACCGTTACCCTCACGCTGTCCCCGTCAGCAAGTTTCACGCTGGGGACGGCGACGGATAGTGTGACGATCGTCGATAATGACAGTGTTGCGCCCTCGACTACCAAAGTCAGTACGATTCAAGGTACTGGCACTGCGGCAACGGCGGGGGTATTTACGATCGAAGGCATCGTCGTCGGCGACTTCCAAGCCACTGGGCAACTCGGAGGCTTTTACCTTCAGGAAGAGAACACCGATGCCGATGGCAATCCGCTCACATCTGAGGGAATTTTTGTCAATTCCCTCACGGCGGTAGATGTCGGCGACAAAGTGCGCGTTACGGGTACCGTTGCCGAAAATGCCACGGCTCCATCCTTCAACCAAGCGACAATTACACCCACCACAGCCGCCGATATTAGCGTCCTGGCGACCGGACAACAGGTGTTAGTGACTCCGACCGTCTTAGACCTGCCAATCGCCACCCTGGGCGATTTAGAACGCTTTGAAGGGATGTTAATTACCGTCCCCGAAACGCTCACCGTTACTGAAGTCTTCAACTTAGGTCGCTTTGGGGAAGTCTCCCTATCTGCCGACGGTCGCTTATTTAACCCAACCAATATTATCGATCCTAATGATGCGATCGCATCAGGCACGAATTCGACAGGAACGAGTAATGTGGCAGCGGTAACTGCTCAACAAGACCTCAACAATCGCCGTCGGATTCTGCTCGATGATGGTAGCAGCCTGTCCAATCTCAGCGATGTCCCCTACATCGACACCACCGACGCGAACCCAGCTAACGACACACTCCGCATCGGCAGTACGATCGGCGGATTGACTGGCGTACTCGGTTTCGGCTTCAATAGTTATCGGATTCAACCCCCGCAAGCCCCAGTTTTCGACTACGAACCACGTCCAGCGTTGCCCAATGTCGGCGGCGGGATTAAAGTCGGTAGTTTCAACGTCCTCAACTATTTCAACGGCGACGGTTTAGGCGGTGGTTTCCCGACTTCGCGAGGTGCAACTACGGCGATCGAATTTAGCCGCCAACGGGATAAGATTATTTCAGCCATCAAAGATTTGAATGCCGATGTCGTCGGTTTAATCGAGATGGAAAATGATGGCGATGGTACCAATTCGGCCATCGCTAATCTAGTCAACGGCTTGAATGCCTCGATCGGGTCGAATACTTACGACTATATCAAACTGGCAAATACCACTGGTAGCCCCGGTACGGATGAAATTAAGGTCGCCTTCATCTACAAGCCTGGTGCCGTTACGCCTGTCGGCAATGCCGTCTATTTCAACGATTCCGCCTTTAATACCGCCCGTCCGCCATTAGCACAGACCTTCAGCAACAATGCTAGTGGTGAGAAATTTACCCCCATTGTCAATCACTTCAAGTCTAAAGGCTCCAGTGCTGGTTTACCAGGCGATACCGACCAAGGCGACGGTCAAGGCTTATCGAATGCCACCCGCAAAGCCCAATCTACCGCCCTCCTCAACTTCGTCGCTCAAGTGCAAACCGCCTCTGGCGACAGCGATGTGATGGTATTAGGCGATCTCAATGCCTACAACGAAGAAGACCCGATCGATATCCTCCGCGCTGGTGGCTTGACCAAACTTGCCACTACAACCGATTCCTACGTCTTCGACGGTCAGACAGGTTCTCTAGATCATGCCCTGGTTACATCCAGCTTACTCGCTCAAGTAACGGGTGCTGCCAAGTGGAATATCAACTCCTCAGAACCGATCGTTTTAGACTACAACGATGATGTCCTCTCATCAGGTGAAAATCCAGCCGAAGATCGCAATGATACCAGTCTATATGCACCCGATCGATTCCGTTCCTCCGACCACGATCCAGTGTTGGCTGGACTCGATCTCAAACCCACTGGTGGCAATCCGCTAGCAGATAATCTCATCAGTACTAGTGGCAGCGATACTCTCTTTGGTGGTGCTGGTAACGACATCATCAATGGCGGTGCTGGTAATGACTTTATTACTGGCGGCGCGGGAGTAGATTCACTCTTTGGCGGTACTGGTGCCGATACTTTTGTGTTCTACGGCTCTAATGAAGGTATTGACAAAATCAATGACTTTGAAGTTGGGATCGATCGATTGAGCATTTCCCGCTCTGGGTTTGGGGTTAATAATACCTTTGGTAGCGATGCTTTGGGCGTTCTCGATGCCACTCGATTTGGGGTCGGAGCGTCAGCAGCCACAGCCAGCCAACGGTTTGTTTACAACAATAATTCTGGTGCGTTATTTTTTGATGCGGATGGTAGTGGCGGTGCGGCGCAAGTCCGAATCGCACAATTCGTCGGCAATCCTGCTCTGACTAATACTAGTTTCGTTGTTGCGTAATCCATACAACTCCAGCGGTTAGAAACCGCCGCTCGGAATGCAAAGTCCGCCTACGCGGACTGATTGATTAACTAGTCCGCGTAGGCGGACTTTGCAACGTTAGCCCCGATTTCAATCGGAGGCGGTGTTAGAACGGAGCTACTCAAATAAACACTCAGATTTAGAGATGTTTATTTGGGTATTTTTATCGATCGCCATAATATAAACGTGTAAATCATCACACCATACACGATCGACAAATATCTAAAAACTGTAAAAATTGATACCCCAAATAACTAACCCTTAACCTCCGACTGATATTGTGAATTAGCAATTATTGTCCGTTCGCATTATTAAACCCCGATCGTGTTGTTATTAGCATCCTAATTATCCTCATAGAAAACACATCAAACTGACTATGACTGCATTAAAAGGCTTCGCATCATTTCCTGCCGATACATTTGCTCCCGGCCCACAGTCTGGTAAATTACTCACAGGTACCAACGGTCGGACGGTTCCCTTCAGTAGTCAACCAGTTCAAGGTTTTAGCGCGGTTCAGTTTGCCGATATCTATGGTAATTACTGGTTTATGCCAGACAATGGCTTTGGTGCCAAGGCTAATAGTAACGATTTTTTGTTGAGAGTTTACAAAACCAATCCCAGTTTTCAAGGCTTGGGTGGTGATGGCACGGTCAAAGTTGGTAACTTTATTCAGTTATCAGATCCCGATAAAAAAGCTGGATTTGAGATCGTTAATGAAACTACAACGGAACGATTATTAACTGGTGCCGACTTCGATATCGAGTCTCTTAATATTGCCAAAGATGGTTCGATCTGGATTGGTGATGAATTCGGCCCCTACCTCTTACATTTTGATGCTACAGGTAAATTGCTAGATGCGCCGATCGCGACTCCCAATCCGGCTGCTAGTATGCTCAAAACTTTGGGTGGTAAAGCTCCGATCGTCATCGGACATCGCGGCGCGAGTGGTGAATTGCCAGAGCATACATTAGGTGCTTACAAACTCGCGATCGAGCGTGGTGCAGATTTCATCGAGCCAGACTTAGTTGCGACCAAAGATGGCGTATTAATCGCGCGGCACGAACCGAATTTAATCGCGACTACCAACGTTAAAGATCTAGCTCAGTTTGCTAGCCGCAAGACCACCAAAATGGTCGATGGCGTAGCCGAAGAAGGCTTTTTCGCTTCAGACTTCACTCTGGCAGAAATCAAGACCTTACGAGCGATTATGCCGCAGAGCGAACGGACGCAAGTATTTAATAACTTGTATGAAATTCCCACGCTCGAAGAAATCATTAATCTCGTCAAACAAGTAGAAGCCGACACTGGTAAAAAGATCGGCATCTACCCTGAAACCAAGCACCCCACTTTCCATGACAATCTGGGTTTATCGCTCGAAGAACCCCTGCTGGCAACTCTCCAAAAAACTGGTTTCACCGACCCCAGCCGCGTCTTTATCCAATCTTTTGAAGTGTCCAACCTCAAGGAACTCAATGGTAAAACTAACATTCCATTAGTGCAGTTGTTGGATGCTTATGATGTCAACCTCGATGGTTCTTTGAGCTATGAAGATGTCAACAAGCAGCCCTATGACTTTACTGTCAAAGGTGACAAACGCACTTATGCCGATCTCCAGACGGTAGCTGGATTGAAAGAGATTGCGACTTATGCGGATGGAATTGGCGCGTGGAAGCCGATGATTATCTCTAGCAAGGGTGTGGATGCCAATGGTGATGGCAAAGCCGATGATGTCAATAAAGATGGCTTAGTCAACGATACCGATCGAACATTACTCCCCGCGACATCTTTGGTTAAGGATGCTCATGCCAATAATTTGCTCGTTCATGCTTATACCTTCCGCAACGAAGCGCGACGGTTGGCATCTGACTACAACGGCAACCCACTTGAAGAGTACAAAGCCTTTATCAATGCGGGTGTTGATGGCTTTTTTTCAGACTTCCCTGGTACTGCGGACTCGGCGCGCGACCAAATTACTAGTGCGTTTGTCCGATCGCCCCAAAACCCCGATGTCCTAGCAAAAACCAAGTTTCAGACTCTCGATGGCAATGCGCCACTCGTCCTCGGACACCGTGGCGCAAGTGGCAACCGCCCAGAACACACGCTAGAAGCCTATAAATTGGCGATCGCGGATGGTGCAGATTTCAT
>NZ_JANLWO010000012.1:0-4713 GCF_031364565.1 Chamaesiphon sp. OTE_20_metabat_361 | reverse complement strand
GCGGGGCTTACGCACTGATTTTAAAATTCTACTCACCGTTTATGAGTTTTGACGTGTGGGAAGAAAAACGCGGGAAGATTACCAAATTTTTTGGCCCCGGTATCGATGCCCAGATCGCCGGATACGATGATGAAGAAATCGTCGTCACATTAATCGTCGTCGAGCCAGCCAAGGACCTGGCTACTTCTCCAGCCTAATTGCGTACCATTGTAAATACTCTCCTGGTGCTAAATCCAGCTCACAGCTAGTATCTAGGAGATATTTGACTCGCTCGTTGACGCCACTAATTTGCTGGACATCGATCGGTAGATCGTCAGCAAATTTGATGACAATTTCTTGAAGTTTTGCAGACATTTCTGCTGGAGTCAGGATCTGCTCTGGCGAATCTGTCTCCAGCACGACGTAAGCTTCATTATTAAACATTAACGAGTCAGACATAGATTAGTGGATAGTGGATAGCGAAAAGTGCGTTCTTGGGGTTTCCCCAAGTGAAGCACCTTTTCAAGACAGTGGATAGTGAATAGTTGTTAGTGAATGGGTAACAACTAAGAAATAATCTAGCTCTCGATCTTATTGTAGCCATTAATCTCTATTTACTTTATTCTTCGATCGTTAACTTTTAATATCCACTATCCACTATCCACTAATCCATGAATCCACTATTATCACTTAACTATGAAGCCGCGATCGAATCACTCGGCACCGACTACTATGATGACGTAGTAGCTGCCGAATTTCCCCAGCAGATCTTACGCTTTCGGAATAATGATTTGTTGGTGCGGCTCGGACTCGATCCGCGCCAAGTTAGCGATGCCGATTTTATCGAAGCTTTTGGTAATTTTGCCAATCCATCACACCCCTTTTTAGCGCTCCGCTATCATGGGTATCAATTTGGTGAATATAACCCTGGCTTGGGTGACGGACGCGGCTTCCTTTACGGACAGGTGCGGGGTACCAATGGCGAACTCTATGATTTTGGCACCAAAGGTTCGGGGAGAACGCCTTATTCGCGCGGCGGTGATGGCATGTTGACGCTCAAAGGTGGCGTGCGGGAGGTTCTAGCCGCTGAAGCGCTACATCAGATGGGGGTGCGGACTTCTCGCTGTTTGAGCCTGGTGGAGACGGGTTTAGACTTGTGGCGGGGGGACGAACCGTCGCCAACGCGTTCTGCGGTGATGGTTAGGTTTAGTCGATCGCACATTCGGTTTGGCACCTTCGAGCGCTTAAACTATCTCAAACGCCCCGATTTAATTCAGAAGTTATTAGACCATGTAATTGCCTATTATTACAGTCATTTAAGTAGTGCTGAAGGCGCAGAACGCTATATCCAATTTTACAACGAATTAGTCCAAAGAGTTGCCGAATTAGTCGCTCACTGGATGGCGGTCGGCTTTTGTCATGCCGTACTCAATACCGATAATATGTCGATTACGGGGGAGAGTTTTGACTATGGCCCTTTTGCATTTTTACCTACTTATAATGCTGATTTTACTGCTGCCTATTTCGACCATTACGGACGCTATAGTTATGGCAATCAACCAGGAATCTGCAAGCTCAATTTAGAACTACTTCAGCAGCCGCTAAGTGCGGCGATCGATCCTGCTGAAATGACCGCAGCTTTAGCCAAGTTTGAAGATTATTACTTCGATCGTTACAAACAGCTCATGCTCCAAAAGCTCGGATTTACAGGCACAGCTAATCCGATTCTCGATGAATTATTAGTCGCCACACTCCAACTATTA
This sequence comes from Chamaesiphon sp. OTE_20_metabat_361, assembly GCF_031364565.1. Lineage (NCBI taxonomy): Bacteria > Bacillati > Cyanobacteriota > Cyanophyceae > Gomontiellales > Chamaesiphonaceae > Chamaesiphon > Chamaesiphon sp. OTE_20_metabat_361. The sequence continues at coordinate 2,971 of NZ_JANLWO010000012.1, read as the reverse complement.
ACAGATACCCAAGTCGGCTACCATCAATTTTTCTTTGACATGAGTCAAGCATTTAAACTGCGATGGAAATTCGATCTTAATTCTATTTTGAATGAAACCGAATTCCTGCCAGAAATTATCAGCAATTCTGGTTATCAGAAATGGTTGCAACTATATCATCAAGCGATGAGTTCTATCCCGGCATCAGAGCTAGATGCTGTCGAAAACTTGCTGACTCGATCGAATCCCCAGACAATTTTATTACGTCCTCAGATCGAAGCAATTTGGGAACCGATCGCCCAAGAAAATAATTGGGAACCTTTCTATACGTTACTCGCGAAAATTCAAGCGGGTACATAGCGAGCATTATGTCAATATTTAAGATTAATTGTGCAAATAAATGTTAGAAAATAATCCGAGCGATCGCTTTTTAAAAACTGCCCTAGTTGTCGGTGGAGGACAGGGGATTGGGTTGGGATTCGTGCGGCGGTTGCTCGATCGAGATGATACTGAGTGTGTCTATGCCACCTATCGCAGCCTAGAATCAGCGACAGAGTTACTGGCAATCTCCGATCCGCGTTTGTGCTGTTTGCAGATGGATATCACCGATGAATCGCAAGTTGCAGCGGTAATTAACAAAATTCAAACCGAGACTGCTACGCTTGATTTTGTGATTAATGCTGTTGGCGTTTTGCATGAAGGCGCGATGCAACCTGAGAAAAGTCTGCGCCATATTAACACCGAGCAACTATTACGTTATTTCCAAGTTAATAGTATCGGCGCGATTTTATTATTCAAACAAGTGCAGCCATTACTCAAACATCCAAATCGATCGATCCTCGCGACAATATCGGCTAAAGTCGGGAGTATCGGCGACAATCAAAGCGGCGGCTGGTATGGCTATCGCGCCTCCAAAGCCGCCCTAAATATGTTGATTCGCACGACTGCGATCGAGTACAAACGCACCTGTCCACAAGCGATTTTAGTTGCACTCCATCCGGGGACTACCGATACCCGATTGTCGCTGCCATTTCAACGCAATGTCCCACCAGAAAAGTTATTTTCAGTCGATCGCACTGTCGCCCAATTATGTGCGGTTATCGATCGATTAGAGCCGATCGATAGCGGTGAATTCTTCTCGTGGGATGGCAGTAAACTACCTTGGTAGACTGTTTGATATTTTGCATTAAGACAAAGTGGATAGTGGATAGTGAATAGCTTGCACTGAGCGACAGCCGTTGGCGATAGCCTGCCGTAGGCACAGTGTGAATAGTAATGCCAAACATCCGATATCCTAAAGCCTAAAATCTAAAGCCTAAAACCCAAAGCCTAACTTCGCCGTGACAGATTTCACTTCCGCTATCGATACTCTATTGGCACCATTTCATCAATTCGGGGTGAATTTAGGACTCAGCCGCAGCCAAACTTTGCTCGCCGCACTCGGCTCGCCGCATCAGGCTGTGCCGATAATTCATGTGGGGGGGACAAATGGCAAAGGTTCGGTGTGTGCTTACTTATCGAGCGTGCTGAGTGCCGCAGGTTATCGAGTCGGTCGATATACATCGCCCCACTTGGTAGACTGGAACGAGCGGATTTGTATCGACGATCGACCGATTCCGACGGAGGTGGCGTTAAGTACCCTCTCCAGAGTTATTGCCGCCATCGATGCGGCTAAGCCTACCCCCACTCAGTTTGAGATCGTGACGGCGGCGATGTGGCTGTACTTTGCCGAGTCACAAGTAGATATTGCCGTCATTGAAGTCGGCTTGGGTGGCAGATTGGATGCAACTAATGTTTGCGATCGACCACTGGCAACAATTATTACCTCGATCGCGATCGATCACTGGCAACAGCTCGGCGATACGATTGCCAAAATCGCCGGGGAAAAAGCAGGTATCCTCAAACTACATTGCCCCACGATCGTCGGTATCTTACCTCCCGATGCTGTCGCGGTAGTCAGCGAACGGATCGCCCAGCTCAATTGCCCCGCAATCTGGGTTAAATCGGCTCTAGCAACACGCCAACCCGAAGCTCTAAGCTCAACCTCATTTTCACCGCTAGGGCTGCCTTGGGTCGAATCTGCCGGGATTAAATATCCGTTGGCTTTACTCGGCGAAATGCAGTTAACCAATTCGGCGATCGCGATCGCCACAATTGAGACATTGCGCCAAGCTGGTTGGAAAATTAGCGCCACCGCACTCGTGACGGGGATGGCAAATACCCAGTGGCGCGGACGCATTCAGTGGACGACTTGGCAAGGGCATAAATTATTAATCGATGGCGCACACAATCCCGCTGCGGCAAGTGCTTTACGTCAATATGTCGATACTTTAGCTACGCCGATTAGTTGGGTGATGGGGATGTTATCGACTAAAGCACATCCCGAGATTTTTCAGGCATTACTCCGACCGCGCGATCGACTGTATTTAGTACCCGTTCCCGGACATAGTACCGCCGATCCAGCCGCACTCGCCGATTTAGCCCGCATCGAGTGTCCCGATCTCGACTCGATCGAGACTTATCGTGACTTGCCGAGTGGACTAGCGGCGGCGTTTTCGACTACCGCCGTTCATCAACCAGTGTTGTGTGGTTCTTTATATTTGTTAGGCAATTTTCTCAGCCAAAATCAACCATATTTACAGAAGATTAAAGATATTTAGAATCCTCTCATCACGATATAGAAAAGGAACTTAATCTATAATTAGCTCACAGCAAGGATCTGTAGGTTGGGTTGAAGAATGAAACCCAACATGCCCAACAACATCCGATTGGATTGGTTTGCTAATTTACTTCTGCCACCGCTGGGTTGCTGCGGCAATCCGCTGACCGTATAATTCACACGATAGTCGATCGCCAGGATCGATTTCTACCGTTTTTGTCCCTGTAAAATCAGGGATAGCTTGCCCCATCACCCCCATATATGAACCCAACCGATTGACCCCATTGGGTTGAGACATTTCTCCGGCACCTACCCAAATCATCGAATGCTGGG
>NZ_JANLWO010000856.1:0-6900 GCF_031364565.1 Chamaesiphon sp. OTE_20_metabat_361 | reverse complement strand
CGGGGACGCGAATTACTAGAGCGCGAACTCGGCAAAAATGGTCTAGAAGCCCTCTTAAAGTCCGAACCGATGCTCTCTGTCGCCGTGCGGTGCAATTACGTCACCGTGGAGGATTTACTGGCTGGTTTAGGCTATGGTGAGATTACTCAAAAGACAGTCGTCAATCGCCTCCGCGAGACGATCAAAGATCGCGAAACGCCGACAGCGGAACTACCACCAACAATCGCCCCCAAGCAAACGACGCCCCAAAATAGCGATTTCCCGATTTTGGGTATTGAAGGGCTGTTGCATTACATCGCCGGATGTTGTAGCCCGATTCCGGGCGAGCCAATTATCGGGATCGTCACGCGCAATAGCGGTATTTCCATTCATCGCCAAGGCTGTATCAATGTCGAACAAATGGATGGCAATCGGTTGTTACCAGTGAGTTGGAATACCCAAATCGCCAAAGAGAAACCCCGAACTTATCCCGTGAGCATCCAACTGGAAGTACTCGATCGCGTTGGCGTTCTCAAAGATGTCTTGTCCCGCTTGACGGATAATAAAGTTAACGTCCGCTCGGCAAATGTGATTACGCATTATGCCAAGCCCGCGACGATCGATCTATCGATCGAAGTCAGTGACAAGGCGCAACTCGAACGCTGCTTTGCTCAAATCAAGCAGATGAGTGACGTGTTAAATATTCGACGGCTAACTCAATCTGAGAACTAATTAAAGCAACGTGGATAGTGAATAGTGGATAGTGGATAGCGAAAAGTGCGTTCTTGGAGTTTCCCCAAAAACGCACTTTTCAAGACAGTGGCTAGTTCTAGTACTTAGGATTAAGTTTTGAGTGTATTTCGATCGATGTTTATGTATCGGTGCAAGATATGATTGCGATCGATTCTTTATTATATTTAAGCGAGTAACTACTAATGATTTTAGACGAAACTACGCAAAATGCGATCGCTGGCGGACTCGCAATCGCAATCTCAATCGGTGCGATGTTGATGATGTTTAGTAACGTGTGGACTACTAAAAAATAGCCTGCTGACCGAATTTCTAGCTGTGGCGATCGACAGCAGTAATGTTAAAAGCTTGACTGGTATTGTATTCAGCCCGTTCGTTAGCACACTCGACGCGGGTGGCGTCTGGGCGAGGTGAAATCGTCCCGATCGCTTCGAGATCGCGGAGGATATAATTGAGCTGGTTGGCGATCGCACCGAGCGAGATGGGCGATTGGCTTTCATGCTGACGACTGGCTTGTAAAAAGTGCAGCCGCATCTGCCAGGTAGAGTGGTTGGGGTGCTTAGTTAGGTACTCGATTACGGCTTGACGACTAATCATCTGCTATTACTCCTTGCGGTTATTACTATTTTTACCCGATCGTGAACAAATGTGTAGCTATCTTCACAATTTCGTCGTTATTCTAATAATTTAAGCGATAACCGATTTTGCGGACTGTCTCGATCCAGTCGTTATCACCAAGCTTTTTGCGGAGGGTGAGTACATGACTATCGACCGTTCGTGGATTGTCAATATCGATATCCCAGGCGCGTTTAAGTAGTTCTTGACGATGGACTGGTCGCCCATTTGCTTGCGCTAAAACGATCAAGAGACTAAATTCCTGGGGGCTAAGATCGATTCTGGCGGCGATCGACGATCGATCCGAGTTGTGCGCCAGCTTGCTACGAATGGATGGCTCTACCGGGATTTGCGGGGTATCCGAGCGCGTTGCTAAGTGCTTTCTCAGATAAACGCATCGCCGCACTAAATCGATGCGTAAATTGCCACAAGTTATCTCCAGCGGAATGACGTTCGTCACTCGGCTGCGGCGCAATAAAGCTGACACTCGGGCGAGAAATTCCGGCATCCCAAACGGTTTTTTGAGATAATCATCAACACCTGTCTCCAGCGCGGCGACGAGATCGAGATCGCGCACTCGCGCCGATAACATCAACATCAGTGAATTGCCCTGCGGATACAACCACTGACAAAATTCGATCCCTTCGCCATCGGGTAAATCTGAATCGACGATCGCCAGTGTAGGTAGTTGCCGATCGCACTCCTGATAAGCTTGGGCTAAAGTTGCCGATTGTTGTACCTGATAACCCGCTTGTTGCAGATGCCAAGCTAGTAGCGATCTTAAATTGTGATTGCCTTCAATGACGTGAATCTGCACACTTTTTTGAGAATACAACTAGCAGTCTTCGATCCGATTAAATGCCCCATCTCTCCACCAATTTACAGACCCCAATCCTCAGTCGATCGAGCTACAGACATCAGCACGGCAACCAGTTAAACTAGTTAACAACGGTTGTTAAACCCGGAACATTTAACGATTTGGACATGTCTGACTCAGCAGGGATCGGTCTGCACCACCGGGACTAAGGCGTATTTTCCACACTGCAACTATTCAAAGTATAGATTACAGTAAAATTATGCCCAGTCGAGCATTTTTGAGATATCCTGTTTAATACGTCTAAGGATTTAGCCATGCTGCAAACTATAGAAACGATCGGGCACTACCAAAAGATTACCGATGCCTTAGTAGAAATGTGGCATCGCGGCTACCGCTTTGATGACCTCCGATTGTATCTCGATGGTTATTTAGCAGCATTGCGTAGCACTAATGCGCTAGAAGCCTATCAAATCAATCGACTTGAAGAGGAAACGATGCGTTACGTTTACGATCCTTCCAACTTTGAATTACCAGAGCTGCAAAAGGAACCAGATTATTACTAACGATTTCATGATGATGAGTTCGATCGGCAGTTGTCGAACGATGATTAGATCGCTTGACAACTGCTAATTAATAGCTAGCAAAATTAACTAGCTAAAGCAACTTCCACTAATTGTTGCAGTTCGCCCTTTTGATACATTTCGGTCATGACATCCGAGCCGCCAACAAATTCACCATTGATATATACTTGGGGAATTGTCGGCCAGTTAGAGTATTCTTTGATGCCTTGACGAATATCTTGGTCGGCGAGGACATCTACGGTTTCGTAGGGTACGCCCAGGATATTCAGAATCTGCACTACTTGATTGGAGAAGCCGCATTGAGGCATTAATTTATTGCCTTTCATGAAAACTACGATTTTGTTATCGGCGATCGTTTTGCCGATTCTTTCTGCTGTGGGTGTGGTCATGTGAGGATCCAGGATAGGTAATGGGGTACGGGATGCGAACTGCTAACTGGAACTAACTCTTATGTTTGAGCTTGCCAAGTAGCGGGGGTATATGTTTTGAGTGCGAGAGCATGAATTGCGCCGCTAGCCATCGCTTCGCTGACGGTACTGTAAACCAACTGATGTTGTTGGATCAGGGTCTTGCCTTCAAATTGGGCGGATACAACCACAGCTTGATAATGATCGCCGCCGCCAGTAAGATCGACGATCTGAACGATTGCTTCTGGCAAACCTGCTTCGATGCTGGCTTTAACTTGACTGGGAGAAATCGCGCTCATACTAAAAAACTGTGAGAGATCTTGATTATAACTGGATCGAGCGCGAGCCGATTTTCAAGAGCTGGCGATGTCTGAGAGCTTCACCCACCGGAATTGACGATCGCCACCTAATTCGATGACAATTTTAACGCGTGGCTCTAGAGTCGGAAATTGGGCTAGATAAGCTAGCTCTTGGTTAGATAGAACCTGTCCGTCAATCAACCATAATACTAAGCCTTTTGCGGTAGCTGGCATGGTTGCCAGCCGGGTATCGATTATCGGTGGGATGAAGTAGGTGCGGATCTCCTTTTTGCCAACGTGAGGGGGGCGAACGCCGTGGACGCCAGCCAGATAAGCACCGATATCACCGATCCCTCTAGCCGACAGTGACATGTTTTCATAGCCAGTCGCTCGCAGGCGGCGTTGATATCTTCCCTCAAAACCCCCTTCTAGCGGGGCATATACGCCCAATGCTCCCGATTGTTCTAAATCGCGGATAAATGGTTTACCAGTCGTAATTAAGGGCATCTCGACATCCTGATAGGAGTTATTCTATTCCTGGCGATCGCCAAACCGATCGATTGCGGTCATTTGGCTGCGCGACTGGAGATCGGTTGAAGTTTTCAGCGATCGCCGATCGACTTACATTATGGCAATTTCTTCACTCATAATTATGCCATAAATCGATCGCCCACAGTGGTAAATTTACTCAAGGATATTGATGCCATCGTATACTAGCGCCATCAGTTCGCCCCGATCGTTAAATTCGAGCGCTGCTGGTTTGGGAGTCAAGATCGCAATATTTTCAAATGCCCAGCAATTACCACAAGATCGTGCTAAATCGATGAGGAGCTGGATCTGGGGAATCTCGACCCCAATTTGGTGGAAATAGTCAAAATAACTTAGATAAGCAATCCGGTAATCTTGAAGTGTTGTCGGTAAAGACATCGGATCGAGGTGCGGATGACTTTTTTGGATTTCACAGATCGAAACTTGATTGAGAAAATCACCCAGCGGATCGAAAGCCATCTGGTGTTGCTCACCGACAATCGTTGCACGCGGATTGGCATAAGCTTTAACGACATCAATAAATTCTGGCGCAATTTGCTCATCGATCTGACGATCGCAACTGTTGCAGATTTGGTGTAGTATACTGCTACCTACATCGACCAAATCTGGACGATCGAGTAAGATTTTCATCGCTGTGAGCGGATTTTCCGTCCACAGCACCCGCGCTCGATCCAGCCCAGCATATAGATAACAAGCATTAATCGCATTTTCGGCGAGTTCGCGATCGGTAGTGCGATCGTCCAATATTTCGGCCCACTTTTCCCGGCTTTGTGGGATATAATCTACTTCTAACTTGACTAGTTTGCGACGCTCCATTGAAACCTGTGCTAGTTGCTGAGATGAGAACTCATTTTTCACCGACCTGACCATTGTATCAATAGATAATGACATAGCAACTCCATGTGAAAGTGATGTGGTGAGAAGATCGAATACTCTTGAGCTAACTTTTAGCAAGTGATGAGTTATTTGCCAATAGCTAGATAATTTAGATCTAGTCTAAGTCCTGCTCTGACTGGCTTTAAGTGGCATCGATCCGACGATGGGGATATCTAGAAACCACAGGTTAGATCGAGAGCTAACTACTAGAATTTTAACTGACTATTTGCTAGATCCGCCTGCTTAATTTGGCGGATAAACGGTAGTAATAGATGACGACGATGACACCAGCCAATTACTCGCCCAAACAGACGTTACGCAGCCAACTGCTCGATCGACGCCAAGCTTTACCAGCCCTAGTTTGGCAAGCACACAGCGAGCTAATCTGCGATCGACTCTCCGCAAATACCGCATTTAGGGACGCACAAACCGTGCTTGCTTATCAAAGCTGTCGCCAAGAGCCAAGTCTCAACTATCTATTTACCCATCATCACAAGCAGTGGGGATTACCGCGATGTCTCGATCGAGATCTCCAGTGGCATCGCTGGAAACCTTTGCAAACACTAGTTTCTGGCAGTTATGGCATTCTCGAACCACCGCCAACATCGCCCTTATTATCACCACAGGAGATCGACTTAATTTTGGTACCAGCGATAGCTGTCGATCGCGATGGGTATCGGTTGGGCTATGGTGGTGGTTATTACGATCGACTGCGCGCCGATCCACTCTGGCGCAAGATTCCGACGATCGGCATTATCTTTGATTTTGCTTATGTCGATCGACTGCCGATCGATCCTTGGGATGTGCCCCTAGATGCAGTGTGTACGGAATTAGGCTTTAGGGATTAGGCTTTAGGGATTAGGGATTAGGGCGTTGCTGAATTCAGAGGCACCTAAGTAGTTACTCCTCTAGTAACGATAACTGTGCGCCGCTGTCATTCCCTCCTTTTAAGCCCAGATGCTTCCGCGCTGCTGCCGTCACTACTCGTCCCCGTGGCGTCCGGTGGAGATAGCCAATTTGTAATAGATAAGGCTCATACACAGATTCGATCGTTTGGCTATCCTCACCTGTCGATGCTGCCAAAGCTTCCAATCCAACCGGGCCACCATTAAACTGCTCCGCCATCGTCGTCAATAATAGTCGATCGACCCAATCTAAGCCCAGCGGATCGACATTATAAATCTCCATCGCCGCGCTAGCGATCTCGCCATCGATTTGGGTATGACCTTTGACTTGAGCATAGTCCCGCACCCGTTTTAACAACCGATTGGCAATTCGTGGTGTACCACGCGATCTTCTGGCAATTTCTGCCGCACCTTCAGGTGTTACTACAGTTTGCAAGATATCCGCCGTCCGTTGGACGATCAGAGTCAGCTCGTCTACCTCATAAAAGCGTAACTTCTGTACTAGTCCAAATCGATCGCGTAATGGTGATGTCAGCGAACCCACCTTCGTTGTTGCGCCGACGAGGGTAAATTTGGGTAATGGAATGCTCCGAATTTTAGCCGTATTCCCTTTACCGACCGTAATATCTAAGCGAAAATCCTCCATCGCTGGATACAGAATTTCCTCCGTCATCCGAGGAAGGCGATGAATCTCATCGATAAATAAAATATCACCGGGCTGCAATCCCATCAAAATCCCCACGATATCGCGCGGACGTTCTAAAGCCGGAGCCGCCGTAATCTTACAATTTACGCCCATTTCCGAAGCCAGAATCAGCGACATCGTAGTTTTACCCAATCCTGGCGGCCCGTATAATAGTAAATGATCGAGGGATTCTTTGCGGACTTTAGCCGCTTGAATAGCGATATCGAGGACACCTTTGAGATCTTTTTGACCGATATACTCATGGAGACTACTCGGTCTGAGGCTTTCTTCTTGAATCTTTTCCTCAGAGGTGGTGACATCTGCCTGCAAAATTTCCGCGTCAGCGGTTGTTAATTCAGGATTGGGAATTAGTGGCTTGGGAATAGTTTTCTTCTTCTCTTTAGGCTGCTGTGCGGCATCGGCTGGCTGTTTGGAGG
>NZ_JANLWO010000843.1:0-3816 GCF_031364565.1 Chamaesiphon sp. OTE_20_metabat_361 | reverse complement strand
CGGATCTGGGGGTTCCGACCCCCAGACCCCCCGCTGAAAGGCGGGACGCCGCCTCTCAGACTCTCCTGCGTAAGGTTCGATTAGTAAGTGGCGTAGAGTGAGCCTACTTATGCAATCGAATGGCATCACTCAATCTGCTGTTACAACAGGGTTAATTGCCCATCCGTAACTGATGATTTAGACTTACTGGTGGCTGATTCGAGATCTAAAGCATCAGCAGCAGATTCGAGATCGAGTAATACGCGATTGCTGGATCTCCCACCGAGATTGTCGTCAGACAATAACTCATTTGCTGCTGCGATCATCGCCGTGGCGATGTCTTTGAGATCGGGACGATTGTCGAGATAAGTTGAGAGTGCTACCATCGGATCGCCAACGCTACAGCCAAGTTCGGGCAATCGGGGTTGACTGAGCTGACTGATTAGTTCGGCTTGAATCGTGTAGTGATGAGCGGTACTCAAGGCTTCGTGAATGCCGCTAGTACTAATTAATTCGACTTGCTGGGGATTGAGTTGGTAGATCAAGCGGACGACTACATCTAGAATATCAACTTTGGCGATCGCGGCTAAGATATCTAGTTGCGGCTGTTCGCTACTGGAAACATCGATTCTAATCGTCCGAAAAGTCCGCACTTCTAGAGGGCAAAATTCCCAAGTCGTCTCAAAGCTTTTACTCGCTGGTTGGACTGTCGGCTCGATGGTAACTAGGACGTAACCTTTATCTTCTTTCTCTTCGCTAAAATCTACCCGCTCGATACTTCCCGGATAGACAACAGCGGGGTCGTTAGTTTTATTCAGGTTTTGGTGGCGATGGACGTGTCCTAAAGCCACGTAGTCAAAGCAAGAACGGGTCAGGAAGGACAGGGGAATGGTAAACCCTCTACCGACAGCTAAAAATTTCTCGGCCCCCAGCGTGGCATTATCGGCCATCAGGTGTGCTAAAACGATCGTCGGGAGATCGGGATTTAGTTTGCGGATCTCGCCTTCTAGTCGCGGCTGAAGCCGATCGAGTAATAATTGGTTGACTTCTAGCATCGAGAGATTTTCGGCAATCTCGCGGGTGAGCAGAGTCGATCGATTGAGCCAGGGGAGGGTGATAATTTGGATCGCACCGCTGCGAGTATTTACTACATGAGTTTCGATCGTGTCGCCTACAATCGTGCCGGGAACGCCCAGGGAGCGATAAATCGATAGGCTGGCTCCACCTTGTCCCTGAGAATGTTGATCGTGATTGCCGACTAGTAAGACGGTGGGAATATTGGCATCGACTAACCGATAAAATTGGAGTGCAAAGGCTTGTTGGATATACGGTGCGGGTGTGGCATCGGGAAAAGCATCGCCACCAAATAATACCAGATCGACGGGTTCGGCTAATGCTCTGTCGATCGCCCGCGATAGCGATTTGACAAAATCTTGAAAGCGGGTGTTGAGTCCGGTTTCTGGGTCGATTTTACCGTGAGCGAAACCACCGCCCATATGGATATCCGATAAATGCAGAATTTTCATCAGCTTAGGGGTGAGGCTTGAGGGGTGGGAGCGCGATCGTCGTAGTATTTCAGTAAGTATATACTATAGCTTGCTCGGTCTGGCGATCGGACTATAGCAATCCTAGTTGATTTCCTCGCAGTAACGTTAACCTGTAGGGGCGGTGCTGTAGTGTGTGGCTAGCAGTGGATATTTGCAGCGTAAAATTAGCCACCATTACAGCGGATCGAGTGGTTGACAGAAGAGATTGACGCCCGACTCATGAACGTAAAGTAAAACGGGTAAAATCAGGACTTTTGGGCAGATTTTAATTGCTAGAAAGTGTTGAAATACGGGCATGAAGTTACCTTCAACCATATCATTGCGAAATTCTGATTGACAAATTGCCACGCGATGTTTTTTTGCCAGTCCTCGCAACCATTCGCTATTAGCAATATCGGGTTGCTGTCCGACGCGAATTGCGAGCGCGATCGCCGCATCTTCGAGATCGCCTTCACAATCAACAATAGTTTCCAAGCTCACGAGCGCATCGGGAATATTGGCAAATTGCACTTGCAATTCTGCAATGATGTGGAGATCTATCATAATAATTTTTAGTGCGCTAGCGTAATCTCGATCGAATAAAATCTAATTTTTCATTCGGCAATTTAGAGACAGTCGAGCGATCGTCACGAAAATATTTGTAACGACGACCGCTGCTCTAAGAGCCGATTTTAGCGCGGTTTATACTTACTATAAACCGCGCTAACTTTAATTAAGAAACTTTGACACCTTTCCAAAAAGCCACATAGCCTTTGATATTTTTAGCAGCATCTTTGGGTTCGGGATAGTACCAAGCTGCGTCTTGATTGGTTTGACCCTCTACATTAATGCTGTAGTAGTTACAGGTGCCCTTCCAGGGGCAATTACTGTGAGTATTGCTTTCGACAAAATACTGTTTGTTGATGCTATCGGCTGGGAAATATTGATTATTTTCTACTACCACGGTGGCATCGCTTTGGGCTAGGGTAACACCGTTCCAAGTTGCTGTAGTCATGAGGAGATCGCTTAATTGATAAACTACTTTTACTTTAACATTCAAACTTCGGATGGAGCCAAAATCGACATCAATATTTGAGCGATCGGGGGCAGTGGATGGCACCGATCGACGAGCCAAGCGGCGGCTAGTTAGATGCCGTGGCTGGCAATTATCGATCGCGGCTTGACTGATTCTCCAATCAAATCGGCCAACAAATCCGCACTATTCATCACACCGAGGGCACTGGTATTCGATGCCATTGTTGCCAACCGCAGGGGATTTTGGAGCAAGGACAGCACTTCTCCCGCCAGAAATTGGGCGGTTAGGGATTCTTGCCGAAATAATAATGCGCCATGAGCGTTAGCTAAAACGTTGGCATTATAGTATTGATGATCCTCGGCGGCGTAGGGATAAGGAATCAAAATTGACGGCGTGCGGGTAATCATCAACTCATTTAAAGTCGCCGCACCCGCCCGACTGATGGCTAAATCCGCCCGCTGCAACAGTCCAGCCATATTGTCATAGAATGGCAAGACAATATAGCGAGGATGCGCGACGGGTTCGGTAGTGGCATTGGCACCGCCAACAATATGGACGATCGTTGCTCCAGCTTCCAACCACACATCGACGCATTCCCGAATCATCTGATTGAGGGCTACAGCACCCTGAGAGCCACCAACTACCACAATCAACTGACTGTCTTCGGCAATGGGAAGATCGAGGGGTTGTGGCGTCAGGAACTGCTCGCGACAGGGAGTACCCAGATAGATCGTCTTGGCGCGCGGCAGATATTTACCCGTCTCGACAAAACCAACGGCGACTTTGGTACAAAACGGACTCAGCCAGTGGGTAACTTTGCCTGGAAGCACATTGGACTCATGCAAAAAAACTGGTAAACCGAGGGAATAGCCAGCTAAAATAGTCGGCGCGGAGATATATCCGCCTGTACTGAAGACAGCATCAAAATTACCTTGTTTGAGTAGCTTGCGGACTTGGAAGACACCCTTAATCAAACTACCGATCGTTTTGAGGGTACCCAAACCAGGTTTCCCTTGAAAACCACCAACTCGAATCAGATGTAAGGGATACTCTGAGGGGACTAATTTTGATTCTAGGCGATCGGGTACGCCCAACCACTCAATCTGGTATCCACAGAGCTTCTGAGCAACGGCGATCGCTGGGAATACATGTCCCCCAGTGCCGCTGGCGGCAATCAGTAGCTTAATAGCTGGACTAGACACTATTATTTGAATTCCTCATCAGCAACACAGGTATTTTAGCCGTTTGCGTAGCATTTCCGCTAGCGGCTCGCGC
>NZ_JANLWO010000834.1:0-4577 GCF_031364565.1 Chamaesiphon sp. OTE_20_metabat_361 | reverse complement strand
TTGTTGTTGCTGGGGGATTGGGAGTGGGGGAGTGGGGGAGTAGGGGAGTAGGGGAGTGGGGGTGCTGGGGGGCTGGGGGACTGGGTGATGGCTGGAGTTGGATGGCTGCTGAGGAGTTCGAGTTGGCGAGCCATGATTTGGAGCTGCTGCTGGATTAGCGATTCGATCGCGCTGCTAGTACCCGCACTCATCGCACTGTTAGCCGCTAGCTGAGTGACTGGGATGACGGGGTTAATTGGTGACGGTGACGGGGGCGCGATCGGGCTGGGTGCGACGGCAATTGGTAAATTAACTGGCGGAGTCGGCTGGGCGATTTCAGGTGCTGGAAAGGCTTCTGGGGGCAACTGGAAATCGATCGAGCGGGCGAGGGTTGTCATTGTCGAGCAATCTTCTAACAACTGCCGAAAAGTGACGGGGACTTTGAATTTCTTTTTTAAGCTCAGCGCTATTTGAGTGAGCGACAGCGAATCCAAACCTAGTTCCAAGAAGGTCGAGCCTCGATCGCCAGTACCGATCTTGATGCCAGCGGCAGCCTCGATAACTACGGCGATTTCGGGCATCAATCGCTCGTGCCTATTCTGTTCGGGCATTATCCTCATTGCTGGTTCTGACAATTGCTGTGAAGTCATCGCTGTGTTTGGCAAAGGTGCGGTTGGAGTGGAATCGATCGCAGTCGCGGTAGCTAGATCGTTTGTGGGGACTGAGTTGCGGAAATGAGGCGGTGGATCGATCCAATATTTTTGTCTCTCGAATGGATAGGTTGGCAGTGGTACCCGCTGTCGAGTTTCCTGATGATAAAATTGCTGCCAGTCGATATTGGCTCCGGCTTGCCACAATTGCCCGATCGCGGCGAGAATATATTGCCAGTCCCGATCGGGTGCGGCGACATTGCCCAATGACGGAATGACATTCTGGCGATCGCGGCGTTGTTGGGTAGCGAGAGTGGTTAAAGATTGCCGAGGGCCGATTTCTAGGAGGACATAATCGGGATTGCGCTCCCACAATGTCTGAATTCCTTTGGCAAACTGGACTGGCTGGCGGAGATGTTCTGCCCAATACTGGGGATCTACAGCTTGCGCTGCGGTAATCCAGTCGCCTGTGACTGCCGACACAAATGGGATCTGGGGTGGCGACAATCGCACTCGGGCAACCTCAGCGGCAAAAGGGGCGACGATCGCTGCCATCATTGGGGAGTGAAAGGCATGGGAGGTGTGGAGTAATTTACAAGCGATGGTAGCTGCGGTGAGTTCCTGTTCCAATCGCTCGATCGCCTGTGTCGAGCCGGAAACAACGCAGGCGACGGGACTATTAATGGCGGCGATCGCGAGTTCCGGCGGAAGTTTGCTGGCAATCTCTTCGGCAGAACAGCGGACGGAGAGCATCGAGCCAGCAGGCAAATCCCACATCAATTGTCCCCGCTTGGCAACGAGCTGGAGGGCATCAGTTAGCGAGAACACTCCCGCTAAGCAAGCAGCGACAAATTCGCCGACACTGTGTCCGATCGCGGCTTGAGGGCGAATGCCCCAACTTTGCCACAGTTGGGTGAGTGCATATTCGATCGCAAACAGAGCTGGTTGGGTGTAACGAGTTTGACTGAGTAATTCGGTACTCTGAGCTGTCGCTAATGCTGACGGATAAATTATTTCCCGTAAATCTAGCCCGAGTAATGGTTGTAAAATCTCCGTACAATTATCGATCGCTTGTCTAAATATGGGTTCCGATCGATACAAATCTAACCCCATATTGACGTGCTGAGCGCCCTGTCCGGAAAACATCCACGCTACCTCAGCATTTTGGCTGTCAGCATTTTGAGTAGCGGTTAATTGCGGGGGTAATGTCGCCAGATTGACGATCGCGTCGCTCGGCTGCTGACAGACGACAAATCGCCGCTGTGAGTAGCGTTTGCGCCCTTGTTGGAGGGTGGCGGCGATATCGGCTAGGGGTGGATTAGAAGCTCGTTTGAGGTAGTCGTGAAGGTCGTTTGTCTGCCTGTCGATCGCGGTAGCGGTTTTAGCCGAGAGTAACAATAACTGATAGGGACGACTCGGACTCGATGGCGGTATGACTGGGGGCTGTTCGAGGATGACATGAGCGTTGGTGCCGCCGCCGCCGAAGGAGCTAACTCCCGCGCGGCGCGGGGTAGTAGCTTTCCAGTCTGTTAATTTAGCGTTGACATAGAAGGGACTGTTGGCAAAATCAATGTAGGGATTCGGTCGATCGTAGTTGATACTCGGGGGGATTTGGCGATGGTATAGCGCTAAAACTGTCTTGATAAATCCCGCCACCCCAGCGGCGGCGGTAAGGTGTCCCAAATTACTTTTAATCGAGCCGATGCCACAAAATTGGGTAGCAGTAGTTTTGGTGCGGAAGGCTTGAGTTAAGGCTTCAACTTCGATCGGATCGCCTAAAGCAGTCGCAGTACCGTGAGCTTCGATGTAAGAAATCGTCTCAGGATCGACCCCCGCTTGGGCTTGCGCCTGGAGAATCGCCCCCATTTGACCTCGAACGCTCGGAGCTGTAAAACTGACCTTATCCGCACCATCATTATTGATGCCGACACCCTTAATCACTGCATAAATCCGATCGCCAGATGCGATCGCCTCGTCCAAGCGTTTGAGGACGACTAGCCCCCCACCGTTATTAAATAATGTCCCCTGTGCGTTGGCATCAAACGGACGGCAATGTCCATCGGGGCTAAGAATACTCCCCTCCTGATGTAAATAACCGCGATTTTGGGGCGTATCGATCGCCACACCGCCAGCTAGCGCCAGATCGCAGCGGTTGGCTAATAAGCCCTCATAGGCTTGAATAATCGCCACTAAAGAAGTCGAACAAGCCGTACTGATATTAATACTCGGCCCTTGGAGATTGAGCTGATAGGAAGCTCTAGTGGCAAAATAATCGCGATCGTTAACCAAATGTGTCTGGAACTCACCAAACCGATCGAGAATATCCGTTGGGCTTTGCCCTGCCTTCGGCAATCGAGCGCTCAAATGCCGCTCGAAATAAGTCGTATCAGCCGAGCCAGCATAGATCCCGATTTTAGTCGTTGCCCCGGCGACATAGCCCACCGTTTCGAGAGCTTCCGAAGCCAATTCCAGCAATACTCTGGCTTGAGGATCCATCATTTCTGCCGTTCTCGCAGTCATCCCAAAGAAGCTGGCATCAAAGAGTTCGGCTCCGGCGAGGACGCCTTTGGCACGGACGTAGTTGGGATCGGCGAGCAGTTGTGGATCGACACTGGGATCGATTTCATCTGGCTCGAAAAAAGTTGTTGCTTCTCGCCCCGCACACAAATTCTCCCACAGTCGATCGATACTATCGGCACCAGGAAATCTACCCACCATGCCAATTACAGCGACATCGGTATTTTTAACAGCAGGTAATTGCGTTAGCGGGACGCTCGGCGCTACTGTCGTCGGTGGTTGGGCGACGAGTACCGAATTGAGATATTTAGCCAGCGATCGAATCGTTGGATATTGATACAGTCTCACTGGCGAAACTTTGAGGTTAAACTTCGCTTGGATCGACTCGATGGCGGCTAAGCCTAATAAGGAATTACCACCTAAATCGAAAAAATTATCCTCGACACCAATCTTTTCCAGGCGGAGACTAGCTTGCCAAATCTCGATTAAGATTTGCTCAATCGCGGTATCGGCAGCCACCAGCGTCGCTCTGTAGTCGATTTGCGGTTGCTCGGGGAGGGGCAAGGCTTGACGATCGATTTTGCCATTAGCAGTTAGGGGCATCGCTGCCACACACACGAAGGCAGCCGGAACCATATAATCGGGTAACTGCTGCTTGAGTGTCGCTCTCAATGCGGGAATGTCCAGCGGTGCTGGCGTCGCAGGTACCACATACGCCACCAGTCGGATATCGCCCGGTGCGTCCTCTCTGACGATCGTTACGGCTTCTTGGATCTGCGGTTGTTGAGTGAGCGTCGCGTCGATTTCACCCAGCTCGATCCGAAAACCGCGAATTTTTACCTGATTGTCGCTGCGTCCCAAATACTCCAGATCGCCATCGGGTAGGTATCGCGCCAGATCGCCAGTCTTATACAGCACGCCATCCGGTGCGAAAGGATGTGGGATAAACCGCTCGGCGGTGAGTTCGGGACGATTGAGATAACCCCGCGCTACCCCCGCACCACCGACGTACATTTCGCCAGTTGTGCCGACTTCTACTGGCTGCAAGTCGGGATCGAGGACATATAATTCTAAATCGGGAATCGGGCGACCGATGGCACTCCCGCAATCGATATCTGTCAGCTCAATCGGGCGATAAGTCACATGCACGGTAGTTTCAGTGATACCGTACATATTCACCAACTGCGGTGCTTTATCCCCATATTTAGCAAACCACGGCTGCAAGCTAGGCAGATCGAGCGCTTCGCCACCGAACACCACCAAGCGTAATTGCAGTGCTAATTGCGCCTCTGGTTTAGTTGCGACGCGTTGCAGTTGCCGAAATGCCGAAGGCGTCTGATTGAGTACCGTCACTCGCTCTGTCGCTAATAACTCATAAAAATCCTGGGGCGAACGACTCACATCAAACGGCACGATTACCAGCCGTCCCCC
>NZ_JANLWO010000806.1:0-6948 GCF_031364565.1 Chamaesiphon sp. OTE_20_metabat_361 | reverse complement strand
CTGAGCCACGCAGACCAGCGATGATAAAAGATAATGGATGACCATCGGTTTTAACCACTCTGATGTTCATGATTCCCATACCAATAGATTGCTCTTTACGACTCCAAAAATAACCAAAATACAAAAAGTCACCGAGTATAGATACAAGCATAAATACACCCACGCCCAGAGATAAAAGTAAGTCAGGTACATCCATCCTGCTCTTGGTATAGATTGCACTGACTACTCCAACGAGAAGCGATCCTAAAAAATAGAGAATAAAGAGAATGGCTCGTTCGCGAAGCGTGGGCTTTGCCCAATCGATCGACCAGGCCGCAAACCGTTGGAAGAAACTCGCCTTGTTCATTTTTAATTTTGTATCCTTAAATATTTTCTACAAGGAAGACACAGTGGTTATGCAGCCAAATAGATAAATCATCTACCTCAATTGTGGTTTTGAAGCCCTTATTCGCTCAAGAAAGCGAGAAGCTGGCGCGTTAGTTCTTCCGGCTGTTCCTCCGCAATCCAGTGACCGGAACCTTTAATGATGCTACCGCGAACGTTGGACGCGAAATCTTGCATCATTGCCTCGACGTAGCTCCCCAAACTATGCTCGCCGCCGATCGCGAGAATAGGCATGGTCAGTTTTCGCTTGCTACTTTCTTGATTTTGAGCAAAGTTTTGTTGTGTATAACGGTAATATTGGAGTGCCGATCGCATCGCCCCGACAGCCGAATACCACCGCACATATTCGTCAAGATCGTCTTCAGTAAAAGCAGCCTGGTTATAGCCGAAGTTTCGATAAAACCAAGAAAGATACATCCGCTCGCGCCCAACGATTAGCGACTCAGCAATGTCTGGCTCGGCATGAAATCCCATGTGCCAATAACCGCCGGATTCCACCGTTTGCGGTGCCCCTTCCATCATCACTAACCGACGAACATCATCAGGGTGAGCGGCGGCATACGCATACCCAACGGGTGCGCCGACATCATGCCCGACGATCGAAATTTGTGCCAAGCCGATGTGACGGGCGAGTTGATAAATGTCTTCGGCAACGGTTTGGTGGTCGTATCCACTCGTTGGTTTCGATGAAGCACCCATGCCACGCAAATCGGGCGCGATGACAGTGTAGCGTTCGGCGAGAGCGGGCATAATGCGGTGCCACTCGTACCACGTTTGCGGAAAACCATGTAGCAAGACTACTGGCTCACCTGCACCGCCGCTGACGAAGTGTAATTTTACGCCGTTAACCTCTGCCATGTGATGGCTGAAGGTGCGATCGAAATCTATTTTCTCAATCATCTAATAAATCTGCTCGTCTGTATTTTGCTCTGAAGTCATATTCATCGCTAGCTACCTTGGTTGAGAGCGAATATGTTTACAGCCTAACGAATTGAAACACCGAAACTTATCACGTTCTTGCTGTCTTGGATGTATTAGCTCGGATGACAATTGTGGTTTCGGATTGGTCGATCGGCAAAAAAATTGCCCCACGCTAATTGTGGGGCTGATGATTTAGTTGGATTCAACTTCTTCGATAGTGCGCGTCTCGCCGATCTTCACAGCACTGACACCCGTGCGGATAGTGTTACAACCTTTGCCAGAGAACATGTTGGGAAATTCTGGGACAGCTTGGGAAGTTGTAAAATATTCCGTAACACGTTCGACGATCGCCCAACAAGCACCCAGTTCGCAAACTTTTTTGGCAATGTTTTTCACCTTGATAAAATTCTTCGCCTGTGCGGGAGCTGCAACGGTACTAATTGCGATTGCTCTTCCAAGGGCAACTGTGGGCACTATGACTAAAGGGCTAGCCATGTAAGCCGCGAATGCCGCCGAGAAAATTTTCTTTGTCATGTGATTTACAATTGAGAAACGTTTTTAGATTCGGTCAGGCGGACAACCATTGAAAACTTTTACTGTTCCGCAGTGCGGTTTGTTTCGGTTTTCGTCTGGCTTCTTTGTCCATGAATCCAGAATAAGCTCAAACCTTTGCTGGATAAAGTCCCCAATGGTATCAGTTTTGGTATAAATTTTGGTGTAAATGTTTTATGGAGAATAGTGACTGGTTAGATTTTCTCGATTTCATTGCCATTGAGAAAAAACTGACAATCATCCAAAAAACAACTCTGAAAACTAAATTTCCAACCTTTAACGGGATGGTCAACGATCGAGACTTACTCGTAAAGCTCAATCTAAATGTAGATGCAGCGGGTACTTTGAAAAAACGCTTGGGCAGTTTATACAAAAAATTTGGCGTACCAGAGGGGATAGATAACAAAGCGATCGCATTACAGAAAGATCTGCAACAGGAATCGCGGAATTGGCTGTGTAAGCAAGAGAAAAACTCGATCGATAATCTATCAATTCCCACTCTCATACTCCCAATCCAGCAAGCTACACCCCAAATCAACTGGCTCGATCGATCGCGCCAACTCCTCCAAGCCCAAAAGCACCTCACCACAAACCGCCTCCTCAACAAATCCAACCGCAATCTCGATGATATTCACGTACCATTGAGACTGATCGAGCGGAAAGAACGCCCCAAGGTAAACGAGGAACCATCGCCAGAACAGGGTTCCCAGCTATATCAAACCGAATACACCGAAACCAAACGCTTCGAGCATGAGGCATTTCTCGCCGATGTGGTAGGAAAACCTGCTGGGGGCAAACATATCGCGATTATCGGCGAACCTGGTGCGGGTAAGACAACCATCCTGACTAAAATCGGTGCATGGCTGATTGGGCAACCGGAGCAACAACCGCCAGCACCATTGGTAGTAGCGTGGATATCGCTAGCCGATGTCGGAGATCGCCGACTGCAAGCATATCTTCAGGATGAATGGCTGCAAAAAGTTTGCGAAGACAACTTTGATACAGCTTGGGAAGACTGGAAAGGATTGCGCCAGCAGGGGCGTGTGTGGCTGTTATTGGATGGTTTGGATGAAATGTCTGGCGATGCTTTGGCGGCGATTCATCGCGATTTGGGAGATGCTTGGGCGGAGAATTTGCGGGTGGTGATGACTTGTCGGATCAATCAGTGGGAAACTGCTGCGGGTGGTAATATTCTGACCGATAGCTTTGATGTCTATCGCACGCTGGACTATAGTTATCAGACGAGCAAGGGTGAAGACCAAGTAAAAGAATTTATTGGCAAGTGGTTTGCCGACAATGAAACAGTAGCTACCCAGATTCGCACTGAGTTGGATGATCCAGGCAAGGAACGGATTAAGGATTTGGTAAAAAATCCGCTCCGGTTGACGCTATTGTGTGCGTCTTGGGAAAAAGATAACCAAGCTCTACCAGAGACAAAAGCTAATTTGTATCGGGGGTTTGTGAATTATCTGTATAACTGGAAGGCGGCGGAGTTTAAAGACGAAGTAAAACTCAGACAGGAACTAGATCTAGCTCTGGGGGAACTGGCAAAGGCGGGTTTGAATCGACAACCGATTAATGATGGCGCAGTCAGACGGTTTCGCTTTACAACTTCGGAAATCAGCGAGTTATGGGCAGATCGATCGGATACTTTACTACCTACTGCGAAGAATTTGGGCTGGCTGAATGTGGTGGGAGAGGAAGCAGGGGAGGATGTATATGCTTTTTACCATCCGACATTTCAGGAATATTTCGCCGCGACAAGTGTAAATAATTGGCACTTTTTTTTAAACCACTTCCCCGATAGTCCCAATCATCCAGATGCAAGCTACCGAGTGTTTGAATCACGATGGAAAGAAGTCTATTTGCTATGGCTAGGTCAAGACAAAATACTCAGAAAAGACAAGGAGTACGCACTATCATTATTAATTACATTTAACGATGCTTGCGATGAATTATACAAGTACAAAGCTTTTGTAATGGCAGCATTGGGAATAGCGGAGTTTGGAAGTTATAGTCAAGCAGAATCAATTATAAAGCAAATAGTAAATTGGTATTTTGGATATACAGAATTTCAGCTTGACAATGAGCTGACAGTTACATTTCATAGCTCCATGACTATCGATAATTTGGTGAAAACAGCCCTTGAAGAAACTAATAGGCAATCCCTAATCAAATACTTGTCTAAACTAGCTAATACAAGCTCATATGAATCTACCCGTCGAGATGCTGTTCGTTGTTTGCGAGAAATTGGATATAACGATTGGGAAGTCATTCAAGCAATGATTGAATTGACGAGTAACACAGACAAACAAGTTCGACAAAAAGCAATTGAATACTTATGCGAAATAGGAAAAGGAAAATCAGAAGTTATAAACACATTGAATTCATACCTACTTGATGCCGATGAGGAGGAGCAATTTAAGATTGCCAAAGAATTAGGTAAGATTGACATAGACAATAAAAATGTAATTCAAATTCTGATGAGTAATTTACTGGCATGTGACGATAGTTATGATTCTCGTCAAATTGCATATATTATTCAAAAAGTTGATATTAATAATGAATGCTGCCAAATTTTAAAAAATCTATTGCAAAATGTCGAAGAAGACAGCGCAAGGCTATCTTTGTCTGAGAAATTGATTTATATCAAACCAGATAGCTTGGAAGCAGCAAGCAATCTCAATCAGATATTAGAGAGCGATGCTGAAGATGAACTCAAGCTTAATGCTGCGGTTATTTTGCTTAATAACGATCCTACTAACACAACAGCTATTTCTTTTTTAGTTGATACTTTGCAAAATAATTGCAATCCAGAGGATAGGATGTCAATTATTAAAATATTAGGATTGTTAACAACAAACGATCCAACTGTTATTACTTCATTTAATATGATGTTGGATCTTGAAAAAGAGAACGAGACACTTGCTGTGATTTCTGAATTCCTAAAGCACTGTGCAATTGGAAATCAAGAGTCAATTATGGCTTTAACTAAAATAATGAACAAGATTGAAGATCCTCATTTAAAATGTCATCTTGCCGAATGTCTTGGTGAAATAGATCCAGGTAATTCAGAGGCTATCGATGTATTAATTTTATATTTCGATGCGATGGACGGTGAAGAATCTAAGGTTTACGCTATCGATCGATTCTCAAAAGTTGGTGATGGAAATAGCACTGTCGTCCAAAATAAGCTAAGTAAAATAATTAATGAAAATTGGACTGCGCGAGTTCTTCAAGAAGCAGGCTGGAATTTGTGGATATATTACGATATCGATCGGGACAAAATTTATTCATTTATCAGGAACGTACTATTCCATACTAATGACAAAGAAGCTATTGGGTGGGCAGCAAGGCGGCTAAAGATTATTCTCAATGAAGAAATTATTAGTGATGTTGTAACTCATATGGTAAGAGGACTGCGGGATAATGCTTATGAAGATAAACGAGATATTTATAAAATATACTTCGATCTAGCTATCTACTGTGTTGAAAGAATGACCTATTTAGATTTCTATAGAGCTTGGAATGATGGAGTCAATCGCATATCGTAGCTCGGTACGTCGCTGATGCCCTCTCCCCAGAGAAAGAGAACTTAGTAGCGGCGATTTGGAGTGCGACCGATCGATTTACCGAAGCCTAAAACCACCGCAGCAGCTAAAATAGAAGTACCCAGCAACGAGGCAAAATCATGAGTCCCGTAGTAGCAGAAATTTTACAACAGATCGATCGACTCCCCTTAGTCGAACAAACAAAAATCCTCAGACAGCTAGAACAAAAAATTGAGACTGCAATGGCTCACAACGCTGCACTGCCAAATCCAGCCAACACTTCTCAGCAGCAATGGCAACAAGCCGTCGATCGGATTCGCGATCGAACCCCGAATTCCCTCGATCTTCAAAGAACCAGTATTTCCGATCTGTTCGCCAAATTTAACGCAGATGACGATCGAGAAGAACAGCAACAAGCCCTAGAAATCATCAATTCCATCCCCAGAACATCGATCTAATCCCTAAATGACCCAAATTGTTTTGCTGGACTCCACCCCAGTTGGATTAATTACCAACCCCAAAGCAACTCCTTTGGCAATTGAATGTCAGCAATGGTTAGAGAGCTTACTCGACAGAGAATTCCATGTTGTTCTCCCTGAAATCATCGATTATGAAATTCGTCGAGAATTGCTCAGAGTCAACAAAATCAAGAGCATTCGCCGACTCGATGAGCTGAAATCTGCGCTCACATATTTACCGATTACTACAGAAGTAATGATCCAAGCCGCCCAACTGTGGGCAAAAGTTAGGCAACAAGGCAAACCAACCGCTGATAATAAAGCTCTTGATGGAGATGTGATTTTAGCCGCTCAATCTATCCTCATTGGTAGTGATGAATATCCCTCAATCATGGCTACTAGCAACCCCAAACACCTTTCTCTATTTGTCAATGCGAGAGGCTGGCAAAATATCTAGATTTTGAACTCAACTTTCCAGAGAAACCCCCGTGAAATTTTCACAAATCGAAACATCATTCCCGATCGATCGCCAAGAATCATAGCTCACGATCGAATTTAACCTTCTAAATATTGAAACTTATCACGTTCTTGCTGTCTTGGATGTATTGCTTCGGCGTAACGCAAACGAGCCGCTTGAAGTGGGAGCTAAAGTGACTTTGACTGACAAATCCAGTTTTAATAGCGACACTCTCGATCGAATGCTCCTTCCTCAGTAGCCGTTTTGCCTGCAAAATTCGCATTTGAATTTGATAAGCGTGCGGCGGCATTCCAAAGGTTTTGCTAAACGAGCGATTGAGATGAAATGGACTCAAGTTTGCAAGCTGAGACAATTGCTCTAATGATATTTCTCGATCGGCATGTTCTTCTAAATAGTCTCGAACGCGATGGACAGGCTGAATTTCTAGGCCTAATTTGTCGAGATCGGGTGGATTTTCGGCATAGCGCAAAATCAATTGTGCTAGCAAATCTAAGGTTAATGTCTGTTGTTCGAGCATAGAGGTGGAGCGTTCTATGGCTTGATGAACTCGAATGAATTGAGTATTAAAGTCGCGATCGCGAACGATTGGCATTGGGAAAATTGG
>NZ_JANLWO010000805.1:0-1809 GCF_031364565.1 Chamaesiphon sp. OTE_20_metabat_361 | reverse complement strand
AGGATTAGTAATTTTACTTTGTTTGAAAGCTCTCTGTACGGTCATCACATCTACTTCGTCGTCTTCGACTAGCAGAATGTTCAATCTTGAATTTTTGAGCATTTTAATTGTAAAATTCCAGGGGTTTAAAATCTTTGTTATATTCACTAATTGTTACATTCACACAGATTTTTGATATCTATCATTAGGAATATTATGCGGATTTATTAATTGCTGAATTTCTAAATATTTTCGATCGTATTAAAATCAATGTTTATACTTTACTAAAAAATAAGCCCCTCAAACAACCGCTCCGTAATACTTCGATCGACGATCGCCTGAGTCAAGCTTTGTCAGAATACCTCAAACGATAATTCAGTTAAGAAGATTTAAGCTAGTCGCACGGGCAATGCACTACCGAAAATCGAGTGTTGTTGGTACTCACTTCAAGGCAGTATTAAATTCTGCATCATCGTTGCTAAATAGCCCTCAGCAACATTTATTTTGATGAATTGCAAATCTTAATTAAAATTTATCTGTAACTTTTGGTGGGGATTTCTAAGTACAAACATGGATCCAGTCATTACGATTGCCTCATCACCACTAGTTATCAGCAATATATTACACATGTAGTTATTGCGGTATACGTCTATATTTACGATCTAGAGCGAAGAGACCGAGCATTCCCCATTAGAATGTAGTTAATGTGTGTGGTGAATTAATAGTTGCAACAGATATAGTTAGAAATTTTCAGACAGCAATTAATTTGGGCAGCCAGTTATGACCGACCGAGCTTATACAGTGCTGATTGTTGATGATAACCCGATCGATCGCGAGCTGTATCGACTTTTTCTCACGACCAATTTAGATGCTGCTTACTACTTATTAGCAGCAGAGCTAGCAGCGGAAGGATTGAATCTGTGTCGCACGCAGGTAATTGATGCTATTTTACTCGCTCATTCGCTGCCCGATGGGCTAGCTTTTATCGCAGCGCTGCAAACTCAGAGTAATAACAGTAATCCGCCGATTATTGTGATGACTGGGGTGGGAGACGAGAGAGTTGCTGTAGCAGCAATTAAATTGGGTGCTGCTAACTGTTTAGTTAAGCGCCACCTCACAGCAGAATTATTAGACTCAAGCATCCAAACTGCGATCCAAGATGCTCGGGTCGAGCTGACGCCGCAAAAAAAGACCCAGCAGATTGCCAAGATCTGGGAAAGCATGACTGACGCATATATTAGCCTCGACACTAATTGGCAGATTGTTTATGCCAATCCAGCCGCAGCCGAACTAGTTCGTCAATTAATGGATCTCAAACCTTCAGCATTTCTCGGTCGGATTTATTGGGACGTTTTTCCCTGGTCGGTAGGAACTATTGTCGAGCAGGAGTATCGACGGGCGGCGATCGACCGAATAGTGTTACATTTTGAAGTATTATATGCGCCAACTCAAACATATTTTGAGATTCACGCCGAGCCTACCGCTGAAGGTTTAGGAATTTATTTTCGCGATCTTACTGCGCACAAGCAAGTCGAAGCAGAGCGCGACAGGTGCTTCGATCTATCATTAGATTTGACGATTATTACCGATTTTGAGGGGACGTTTCTCAGATTGAATCCAGCAGGGGAAAAAACATTAGGTTTTACGCAAGCTGAATTAAGCTCGCAGTCGTATCTAGAATTAGTTCATCCTGACGATTGGGAGCGGACTAGTGCCACCTTTGAAGCGCTAAGGCTCGGTGAACCTAAGAGCGATCTTGAAAATAGATATCGTTGTCAAGATGGCTCGTATCGCTGGTTATCATGGAGTGCCACACCTTATCCACAAAAA
>NZ_JANLWO010000774.1:0-8897 GCF_031364565.1 Chamaesiphon sp. OTE_20_metabat_361 | reverse complement strand
AGGATTATTTGGGCGGTTTGGCAAGCAGAAACCAGCACAGCCCACGATCGATCTGGCTAGTATCCGACAGCAGCGGCAATCCCGATCGGAATTTCAAGATGCGATCGATTCTTCGCAGCAAGATTGGGGCAACGATCGTCTTGAAGAAAAGGACTTGCCGATCGCCAATAGATTCGATATTGATGATGAGGAAACCAATTGGGATGATGCCGAAACACTCGGCAATGACAATAATCCGCTCGTCCCGCTCAGCGCTCGCCAGCCGCTGTATGCTCAACCAGTCGCCCCCATAGTTGCACCGACGCTACCACCAACCTCCGATCTCGATGAGTGGGATGAAGCACTCCCCGCAGCGACAGTTCAAAGTAGTCATATTCAAGAAGCCCGCCGCAGCAAACAGCGCAAATTTCTATCGCCAAATGAAGATATTTGGGATGACGACATAACTGGGAGCCAAGCAACCATCGATTCGGTCTTCTCAGCTAGCGGTAATTTAAAACCCACCGCGTTTAGCACTGACGAGCCAACAAATCAGCCCCGCCGTAACTATGTTAGCGGCTTGTGGACTGGCACATTAGATCGATTTCGGCGGTTATTACCTGCGCCCCTCCGCCAGCTCTCTGAGGCGATTTTGATAGCGATCTTGGTCGCGATCGTGACTGTGGGGATCTGGTTTGTCGATGGCTTTTTTGTGCCGGGAATCGATCGATCTGTCACAGCGCCACCGCCGACACCCCTAGTCGCCCCCATTAGTTCCGCTCCCAAAATTAGTCCCGAACAGGCATTTACCCAAGCAATTCAAGCCCAACTGAGCGATATTACCAGTCAGTATCCAGACAATATCATCGAGATGCTGAATATTGACATCGATCGCGATCGGCTGATCGTTCAACTAGATCCTAGCTGGTATACACTCGACGACGATCGCCAAAACACACTGACCGATCTCATGTGGCAGCAAGCCCAGTCCCATCATTTTACCAAACTGGAAATTCGCGACAGTCAAGGAGTCGCGATCGCGCGGAGTCCGGTAGTGGGTAAGCATCCGATTATTTTACAGCGACGTAGCAATTAAAAAGCAGTTATGGCAACCGCCAAGGCGGTTAGGACACAGCGATTGAAATCGCCGCTCGGAATGCAAAGTCCGCCTACGCGGACTAATTAACGTCAGTTTCTCCTAGCGGAGAGGCTACGCCAACGGGATAAGAGGAGCCTAGAGACTGGAAGTTTCGGCACATGCAAGCAAAGTCCGCCGAATCTGTACTGAATATCTTAGTCCGCGAAGGCGGACTTTGTATCACTAGCACCGATTTCAATCGAGTGCGGTGCAAGAGCGGAGCTAATATGCTTAACCCGAACTGACGTTAATTAAAAAACGTCCTAACGATCTTGGCTATTGCTATAAAACATCGAGATATAATATTCAAAACTGCCAGCTAATTATTACAACTGTTTGGAGGTTCTATGACAATCTCTCCGCTTCAGTCACAACCCCTCAATCTCAGCAGTCTTAGGCTTACTGACGAACAGTTTTATCAGCTCTGTATTACCAACCCAGAGCAACCGCTCGAACTAACTAGCGAAGGAGTACTTGTCGTCATGCCTCCAGTTGGCGGTGACAGTGGCAATCGCGAAGCAGATTTATTAATCGATCTAGGAATTTGGAATCGACAAACACAATTAGGGAAAGTATTTAGCTCCTCTACCATTTTCAAACTTCCGCTGGGAAGTCAGAGATCGCCTGATGCAGCTTGGGTTGAACTGTCTCGTTGGAATGCGCTATCTGCTGACGATCGATCGAAGTTCCCCCCGCTTGCTCCAGACTTTGTCATCGAGCTACGTTCTCGCACCGATAAACTCTCAGATCTCCAAGAGAAGATGCTGGAGTATCGGGAAAATGGTGTCCGACTGGGGTTGTTAATTAATCCTCAAGATCGGATTGTGGAAATCTATCGGCTCGATCGAGCTGTCGAAGTCATCGCATCGGGAAGTTCGATCGATTGTGATGACGTGCTACCTGGATTTAGCTTAGATTTGACGAAAATTTGGTGAAAGCGTTTGGCGCATCGAATAACAACACATACAAAGAGATCGCTTAGTCGGACTGAAAAATCACCTCGGTATCGCGGGCACCATGCAACACCCTGATAACATCAATACCATCTTCAAGCGGAAAATAGAAAATTAGATAATTGCTCACTGAAAAACTCCGCAATCTGGGCATCAGCTCGTCTCGACTCGCACCCATTTGCGGAAATTGAGACAGGGAAAGCAATTTTTCTTGAATTCTATCTAAAAGTCTATCCGCAGCTTCGGGGCTGTCTTGCGCGATGTACCACCAAATATCCTCAAGATCGGTTGCGGCTTCTGGACGCTTTATTAACTGAACCATCTAAATTTGCGCGTCCTGTTGTCGAGCTGTCAGGCGCTGACGACCATTTGCTTTAATCTCTTCAATATCCAGTGGTGTTGCCTCACCGCTATCTATGCCTTTTTGAATTTCGCGTCTGAGTTCCTCGACGCGCATTTGTCGCAAACTGTCGCGCTCTTCAAGGAGACGCAGCGCATCC
Organism: Chamaesiphon sp. OTE_20_metabat_361; assembly: GCF_031364565.1. Lineage (NCBI taxonomy): Bacteria > Bacillati > Cyanobacteriota > Cyanophyceae > Gomontiellales > Chamaesiphonaceae > Chamaesiphon > Chamaesiphon sp. OTE_20_metabat_361. The sequence continues at coordinate 6,327 of NZ_JANLWO010000774.1, read as the reverse complement.
CGCATGACTTCACTCGCCGAGTTGTAAAGACCGCTCTCAACCTTGCTTTTGACAAGATTTTCAAAATGAGGTGTCAGAGAAATGTTCATAATGTTTACTACTCTGGATTAAATCGATAATAACAGAAAATAGCAATGATTGTTATTTACGGTAGTTATTCAAAATTAGTCATCTTTGAATTTCTGGTTTGAGAGTTGTCAAAACAAAACACCAGCCAAGTTTACTGGGGTCATTTCTCAAACCCGTAAATTTGGCTGGTGCTTTAAGTAGTCTGAGATTTACAGTTTGTTAGTTGCTTTCAATCTCTTTCTGGTGCGATATGCTGCGGTAGCTCCGATCAAAGTACCCACGATCGTGAAAGGCTCAGGAACGGCAGTAACGCCAGGAGGCGTAATAACTGGGCCAGTTCCAACGTTAATCAGGGAAGAGTCAATTCCTTGGGTGAAGTCAAAGAAGTTGTCATTAAGATCGACATCTCTTAATCCGAAGACAACGTTACCACTGCCGAGAGAGGTGAATAAACTACTTAATATTAGGGCATCATTTGAGGTGAAAAACCCTGTATCTAGAGTATCATCTCGAAATCCACCACCGCTGAATCCAAGACCAGTGGCAACACCTGCGGCAGTTGTATTCTGTGCATTAACTGAAGAAAAATTGCCGAAGCTAATACTATTGAGCAACAGAGTATTGTCATTGAAGTCAAAATCTCCAGTCGCAGTATCACCATCAATAGAGAGAAATTCTGACTGAAGCTTGAGATAGACCACCGCCGAGAGCAGAAATTACTGTTGGAGTGAAGCCAGATTGAGTACCAATAACAATAGGTGTATTAGCAGGTAGTCCTTGGAAAAGACCGCTGGCGGCTGCTTGAGTTACAACTCTCGTGCCATTTGTACCAGTTAGATCTAGTACGATACCGCCAACTTCAGATACTCCACTAGGCAGCGATCCTCTAGTAAATGTGGATGCTTGAGCTGGAGATGTAGCTATCAAACCAAGTGCCAGGGAGGCTACCGCAAATCCAACAGATTTTGCTGGTGTTATGAAAGATTTTGGATTCCTAGACAAAATACTCATCAGATTCATTCCTCGAAAAAGTTAACGCGTAGCAACAAAACAATTTGATGTGAAAAATATTAAAATACTGAATCCATACATTACTCAAAATATGAGATCGGAACAAACAGCAATCTTTCTATGATTACTGTTTATCTAAGACCAAGTAAGCAATTACCATTAGTCTTACTTATTAGCGATCGTGGCAGAACAGTCGTATTTCAAATGAATGCTCCGAGATAATAACAATTCTTGCGCCATAAGTAGTCAGCACAATAGCTTAGCATTCACACAAATTAGATATGAATTAGCCTGATATCGATCGGATCGGCTATTGGTAAATAGAGGGATGAATTGCTGTAAAGTAAGTCATTCTTGAATTCTGTAGTGCCTAAAATTAATGTTAGTAGTCAGCTACGGTCAAAATTTAATTCAGCAAAATGGCTGATTTATTAAATCGATCGCAACAATGCAATAAAGGCGATCGAGACTTAATTTGTAAACTTAATTACATTTCAAAATAGATACAAAAAAATGACAGACATGAAGATAATTTACAAAATCTTCAGGTCTGCCGATCGTTTCGATCGAGACTAACTAATCCACAAAACCTATTTACATTTTGTTAGTATCTTTGATTTTCTTTCTCATCCGTAATGCTGCTGTACCACCAATGAGGGTACCCACGATCGTGAAAGGTTCGGGAACCGCAGTAGCATTGTCAGCACTCCTAGAGGTGAAATTGTCAATGAAGACATAATCACCGCTACCTTGCTCTACTAGAGTTGCATACTTAATCCCGTTCGCAGAGATACCAAAGTAGTCTCCACGATTGCTTGCTAAAGTTGGAGCAATGATTGTGGAGTCTAGCAAATTGCCGCCGACGTCAAAACTGTTTAATCGCCAAGGACTATTAGAAGCGCCGAAATTGAAGGCAAAGGCATTGACTGTAGAGCCGAAATCAAACCTAAACTGGTTGGGAGCATAATCAAAATCATTGTAGATAGATTTACCTGGATTATTGTACTGCCCGCTATAATCAGAACCTATAGTCAGCGGCGCACCAACGCCTGTAAAAGTTACATTACCCACTGTAATATTTGCAAAGTTGCCGCTGGGAGCGGTTTCAAAATCAATTACTGTACCGCCGGAAATAGCCGCGAGGGGTCTGCCAAAGCCAGAAATAGCTGCGGCGCTGGCATTAGCAGCAACAAAAGAGATTCCAGATAGAACAAAAGCAGAGCTTACTACAACCTTAGTTAAAAAATTTGTCATTGCAATTATATTAGTCGAGCTGGTTACAACCCAACCTTAACAACGGCAATATCATTTGAATTCGGTCTAATGACTTGTTATCGATCGGTATTAATGCTGACAAGAGTGTTGACTGTAAAGCCATCTCATTTTAATTCACTCTATGTTAAATCGGTAAAAAGTAGAAAGCCGCAGCTAAAATTAGGTAAGTTGCTAGCAATAATATTCCTTCCAACCAATTCGATCGACCATCCAAACTAATCAAGTTTGCCACAATTACGGCGACACCGACAGCGACAATTTCAAAGGGATTAAAGTTGAGATCCATCGGTTGACCGATCGCATATCCAACTAGTACCAACATCGGAGCCATTAATAAGGCAACGAGCAAACTCGAACCCATCGCGACCGATACTGACAAATCCATATTATTTTTGATGGCTACACCTACGGCTGTGACATATTCCGCCGCACCGCCGACTAAAGGTAATAAAATTACGCCTGTAAATAGCGGCGTTAATCCCAATCCTTTGGTTGCTGATTCGACGACGCCGACAAACATTTCTGATTCATAAGCAACTGCCAAGGTGGAAACAACTAAAATACCCAACCATAAACGTAAATCTGGCTTGTGTCCGGTTGCTTCGACATCTAGCTCGACCAAACCAACATCATACAAATAGCTGTGCGTTTTGAGCGAAAATAGTAAGGTCATCACATACACTGCAATGAGAATAACTGCAACGGCGATCGAGAGTTTTTCGACAGCAAAGGCATCAGATTTACTAGCCGAATAAAACGCCATCGTTGGGAGTAAGATCGCAATTACTGCCAGTGTCATCGAAGAACCGCTGACTTGAGCCACAATCGGTTTAAATTCTTGTTCCTTGAATTTCAAGCCACCCAAAAACATCGACAATCCCATCGCCAATAGCAAGTTACTAATAATCGTCCCGGTGATACTGGCTTTGACGATATCGATCAAGCCCGCTTTGAGTGCGACTAGCCCGATAATCAACTCCGTAGCATTGCCAAATACGGCGTTTAGCAGCCCGCCTACGGCAGGGCCAGTGACGATGGCTACTTCCTCCGTCGCGGTACTCAACCAGATGGCTAGGGGCACGATCGCCAGCGCTGAGGTGATAAATACAGTCAAGTCCCCCCAGTGCAAATATTCCGCCGCAATAGAAATCGGTACAAAGACGAGCAACCCGAACGACAGAATTTTTTTGATAGACATAGGGGGCTTAGAGCTAGATGGCTAATAATGAACAGGTAGAGACTTAGACCGAGTACTATTCCAAATTTTATCGCTCGATCGAGCATAGCGATATGCTGGGGCAATACATTGAGTCGATCGATTGAGATCGAAGACTATGTATCAAACATCCGCATAATATGCCAAAATTTGTAACAGTATATTAATAATTCCCTAATATTAAAATTAAATTTATGAACGAGTCAGAACGAGACATTCCCGCCAGCCCACAGGAGTCCGCACCGACTACCGAGACCCAGCCGAAGGTCGTAGCTGGCACCACTGATGACGATCGATTTGAATGCCGCGCCTGTGGCTACACCTACAATCCCAATAAGGGCGACCCTACCCGAAAGATCATCGCGGGTACACCTTTTACCGTCCTACCGATCACCTGGAAATGTCCCACCTGTGGTGCCAAAAAGGCGGTATTTATGAATGTCGGGACGACTACCACTTACGGATTCAAAGAAAACCAGACCTACGGATTTGGGGTCAATGGGATGTCTCCCGGACAAAAAAGTATCCTGATCTACGGCGGACTGATGCTCGGCATCATTATTTTTATTAGTTTATATACATTGAACTAGGGATGAGGAGTAATGGGTAATGGGTAATGGGTAATGGGTAATGGGTAAGAGGTAAAAGGTAATGGGTAAGAGGTAAAAGGTAATGGGTAAGAGGTAAGAGGTAATGGGTAATGGAAGTGTATCGTAATTTCGTATTCTCCCCAACTCCCCAACTCCCCATCTCCCCATCTCCCCCTCTCCCCATTTCCCCATCTCCCCAACTCCCCATCTCCCCATCTCCCCATCTCCCATCTCCCATCTCCCATCTCCCATCTAACCAAGCACCATTTCCGAATCCATGAACTTGCTGAAACGAATTCTCAAACAAACTGCTACACTACTGGCGATCGGGATATTTTGCGTCAGTTGCAGTCACATCACACCATTGGCAACTAGCCCGTGGAAACCCATCCAGTTACCTACCGAGTCCAATATTCAAGATCTGACATTTACTAGCGATCCTCAACATGGTTGGGTTGTTGGTAGCGACGCGGCGATCTTGGAAACTAACGATGGTGGTAAAACCTGGGAAAATCGCAAACTCGAACTAGATAGCGACAAGTACCGCTTTACATCGATTAGTTTTGCTGGCGACGAAGGTTGGATTGTGGGCGAGCCAGCGATTCTGCTTCACACCAAAGATGCTGGCAAATCTTGGGAACGCATTGCCCTCAGTTCCAAGTTGCCAGGAATTCCCGCCACGATTAAAGCTTTAGGCAAAGATGCGGCGGAAATGACTACCGATATTGGCGCAATTTATGCCACCCAAGATGTCGGCAAAAACTGGAAGTCACTGGTAACTGGAGCTGTGGGAGTATTTCGGACGATCTCGCGCTCTCCTGAAGGCGAATATGTCGCTGTCTCTGCCAAAGGTAACTTTTATTCAATTTGGAAACCAGGACAAGATAGTTGGGAACCCCACAACCGGAACAGTTCGCGCCGGGTTTCTAATATGGGATTTGCTAATAATGGTCGCCTCTGGATGCTCGCACGGGGCGGACAATTGCAATTTAATACCCCCGATAAGCCAGATGTCTGGGAAAATGAAGTATTCCCCGGACAGAAGACCAATACAGGCTTATTAGATCTGGCTTACCGCACGCCTGGAGAAGTCTGGGTATCTGGTGGCAGTGGCGACTTACTCGTCAGTACTGACAACGGCAAAACTTGGCTCAAGGATGAGGCAGTAGAAGAGGTACCATCAAATCTATACAAGATTCTGTTCTTCAGTCCCGAGCGGGGTTTTATTATCGGTCAACGCGGAATCGTGCTCAAGTATCAAGGGGAAGCTGCTGCTTAGATGGGAGTTGGGAGTTGGGAGTTGGGGAGACGGGGAGACGGGTAGTGAATGGTAGAAAGACGCAAGCGTCTGAACAGCTCTGCCTCTTACCCATTACCTATTACCTATTACCTTCTCCTATCTCCCATCTCCCATCTCCCATCTCCCTAATTTCTCATTTACACATCACATTTCTTCAAGGTTATGAGTTAAACTCGATCCAGTAAAGGTATTAAAAATTGGGAGCAGATCGATCATGGCAGGCGGAACCACCGGAGAACGTCCTTTCTCAGATATTGTCACCAGTATTCGTTATTGGATCATTCACAGTATCACTATCCCAGCATTATTCGTTGCTGGCTGGCTGTTTGTCAGCACTGGCTTAGCTTACGACGCATTTGGAACTCCTCGTCCCGATGAGTATTTTACTCAGACTCGTCAAGAGTTACCGATCGTCTCCGATCGATTTGATTCCAAAGTTCAACTCGACAAATTCGTGCAGAAGAAATAGTCTTAGCTTCGGTCGGATCGCAGTTGAGATTAATCATCAACTCGCGATCGATTGCCGATCGAAGAACCATTTTCAAACTTTCAACTTACTTTCCTGAATTTTAGGAGCGAATCTCATGACTAGCGGTGGCGGAAATCAGCCTATTTCATATCCCATTTTTACAGTCAGATGGGTAGCAGTCCATACTTTGGGCGTACCAACCGTGTTTTTTATCGGCGCGATCGCCGCAATGCAATTTATTCAAAGATAGGAGCCAATTAAGATTATGGAACGCACTCCAAACCCCAATAATCAGCCAGTAGAACTCAATCGAGCTTCACTATTTTTAGGCTTATTAATGGTTTTCACGCTCGGAATTCTATTTACCAGTTACTTCTTTAACTAATTGGTTTTATTT
>NZ_JANLWO010000736.1:0-15763 GCF_031364565.1 Chamaesiphon sp. OTE_20_metabat_361 | reverse complement strand
CAGGACTCTGCCAATTTAAGTTGAGAAGGATATTATTTAGTTTGAGATCGTTATGAATCAAACAACTAGGAACGATCGATCGCCCGAGATCGGCAATTGCTTGTGTCAAGCTGGGAAATCGTTGGTAAAGTCTAAAAAATTGGAGGCATTCTAATGGCATGGTGGCAAAAACTTGCGGCGTGATTCTTCCTAAGCGCTCGATAATATCGATGGCTGTGTACGAGGTATCTAGTTCGCCACTTTCGCGTAGATCTGTCTGCCCTTGCCACTCTAGCCGATTGGAGTCGGGATCTAGAAAATGCTGATAGTCTAACCGATCGAATGTTTGTGCATGAATCGTGGCAAGCAAATGACCGATCGCTTTAGGAATGGCAATCGGAAACTGACGTTCCTGAAGATAATACTGATATAGATCTATATAGTCGCGAACATATTCAACGATCAGAATTGAGTTCTCAGGATCGAAATGTAATATTCTTGGTAAGAAAGTAGAGATTTTAGCATCAAATTCGGGAAATTGTTTTACTAAGCGATCGATCCGCCAAGCCGCCCAAAATTCGCCTTCGCTCTCATTGCAATCGTCGTGAATTTCTTGCTTGACTAATAAATATCGATCGTCAGCAACCTCGATGAGAATATTTAAATTTTTAGCATTAATAACCGATATTTGACCGCTCATACTAGTAAAGTCAATACTGGTTAAGTATTCATAGATATTGTTTCGATCTAAAATAATTTTCATATCATAAATGAGATTGATTGGATTGCTAGATTGCAAATGCGACCGAATAATCGCTCTAGTTCATCCTAAAATAAACTAGAGCTTTTTAAGCAAATTGTCATAGTTTTTACTACATAGCTTGGCATCGATCCGATCTTTTGGATACTAAACGCTCTAAAGATTCAGCGTTTTTGCTGATGACATTTTAAAATAAAAATTCGTGCGTATCGAAATTGTAGATCGAGTGTATAAAAATAGTTCGGCACGAAGATGAAAATTAAGAAATAGTAAAGTGCGAGTGTTACAGATTGAAAAATCGCCTAAAATGTGCTGAGATTAAGAGTTTATCAAAAGTATTATGACTCAAATCAATCTATTCGATCGAGCAGAATTGCGTACCAAATATTTGACCAAGTTTCAACGTCAATTACTCGAAAAGCAACTCAAGATCGAAACAACTACCGAATATCGACAGCGGATCGAGATTATGTTGTTGGCGGATGAAGGCAAAACGCAGACCCAAATCTGTCGGCTGCTGAGCTGTTCGCCGCTGACTGCCAGACATTGGATCTTGATGGCGAAGTCCGGACAAGCTCACACTTGGCAAGCACAACCCATCGGCCGTCCCAAAACAGTCACGTCTGACTACTTAAACCGCCTCAAACAGCTAGTGGCGACTAGCCCTAAAGAATTGGGCTATCCCTTCTCCCGCTGGACGGGTCAGTGGTTGAGCAAGCATTTGTGTCAAGAATTTAACATCGGGGTTAGTGCCCGCCATATCAATCGGCTGATCGGCGAGATCGGTGTTGACAATCAGTCAGAGCGGGTAGAGATCGAACCACAACAGCAAGTCAGATCGCATCATTTAGTAATTGCTGACTTATACGATCGTCACACGCACCCAGAATAACCGATTGGCGGTTCCAGCAGTCTTCGTTCGACGATCGAATTTATCAAAATTTCACAGTCTCATTTAATTATTTTTCGGTAACACATGGTTCAAAATCCGCCGCTGGTATCAATTTCCATCGATAGCATCAGTCAAGCTTTGGGAGCGGAAGTCTCAAGCCGCGAGCTGGCACAGCTCCAAGCGCAGATGCAGATCGTTTCGATCGTGCCTGGAACGAATTTTTGGCAATCTAACGACGAAAGACCGGGGATTTATATCGTGCTGGCGGGTAAAGTCCGATTATTCGACCTTCAAGGTAATCGGATTGCGACATTGACTGTCGGTAAAAGCTTTGGGGCGAGTACGCTGTTTCCAGCCACAGAGCTGAGTCCCTATCTTGCCAAGGCGGCGCTAGTGGTGGGTGGTAGTGAAATACTCTTAGGATATCTCGATCGAGCTTGTGTCGAAACCTGGTGGCAGCAGTACCCCACAATCGAGCGCTATCTCCACCAGCGCGCCCTGCATCTCGAAGCGATTCTTCAGGGCGAACTCGAACCTTCAGCGCTACATGCAGCGCAACGCGGACTGCAACTTCAGACACCAGTCATTCATCGCCACCGCCCTGCCGAACCAATTGCCTCGGAGTCTCACCCGCAGCCCACGCCGCCAGCTACAACCGATCGTTTCAAAGCTGCCTATTTTCCCACCCCCAGTCAAAAGATGGGGCAATGGTGGCAAAAAGTCACTCATAATTACCCGTTTTATGCCCAACATAGTGCCGCTGATTGCAGTGCTGCCTGCGTGGTGATGGTGGGGCGGTTTTGGGGTAAAGAGTTCGATATCAATCGGTTGCGGGAGTTGGCGTATGTCAATCGGGATGGGGCATCGCTCAAAGGGTTGTCCAATGCGGTCGAAAATTTGGGGTTCAATAGTCGTCCCGTCAAAGCTAGTCTCGATCGATTGGCAAATCAAAAACTCCCCGCCATCCTCCATTGGCAGGGCAATCATTATGTGGTGGTATTTGAAATTACCCCAGACTATATTACGATCTGCGACCCGGCGATCGGTCAGCGCAAATTGACGCGGAGCGAATTTCTGCAAGATTGGACGGGTTTCTGTTTACTACTCGAACCAACCCTCGCGCTCCAAAAAGTCGAGGGGAAATCAACCGATTTTTGGCAATTATTTCAACTCGTCAGACCGCACCGCCGCATAATTACGGAGATCTTTGTTGCTTCGATCGTGTTGCAGATTTTTGGTCTGATCTCGCCCCTTTTCACTCAACTAATTCTCGATCGAGCTATCATTCACAAATCTAGTAGTAGTTTGGCTACTTTTGGAGTCGGATTACTGATTTTTGGCGCTTTTCAGATCGCGATGTCTGGCTTGCGTCAATATCTGATGGCGCAGACAGCCAACCGGATCGACGCGGCTCTAATAATTGGCTTTATTCGGCATACTTTTAGTTTGCCCTTGAGCTATTTTGATGCCCGTCACGTGGGCGATATTATTTCGCGGATTCAAGAAAATCATAAGATTCAAAGTTTTATTACTGGGCAATCTTTGGGTGTACTACTCGATCTAATGTCGGTGTTTGTGTATGCAACGCTGATGTTTATCTACAGTTGGAAGTTAGCACTAGTAACGCTGATCTCGATCCCACCATTTTTGATCCTAACTTTTGCTTCTACGCCACTGTTGAAGAAGATGTCACGCGAGATTTTCAATGCGACAAATGCTGAAAATAATTATCTGATCGAGGCGCTCAACGGCGTACGGACGATCAAGTCGATGTCCGTCGAGAAATCCGTCCGCTGGAACTGGGAAGAACGGCTAAATAAAGAAATTAAACAAACTTATCGCGGTCAGATCGTCGGCATTCAAATCCAGATGATAAGTTCGGCAATTAATACGATTAGTAGCACCGTTTTAATTTGGCTGGGAGCATCGCTAGTTATCTCTGGCGAATTCACGATCGGTCAACTATTTGCCTTCAATATGCTCTCGGCAAATGTGATTAGTCCGTTTCAGAGATTGGCGGGTTTATGGAATAATATCCAAGAAGTCGGGATTGCGATCGAGCGATTGTGCGACGTAATTGAGGCTAAACCTGAAGAAGACCGCAATTCACATCGGCAAAATCTCGATAAGCTTAAAGGCTATGTCAAATTTAAAAATGTCACGTTCAGATACAACAAGGATGCCGAACATAATATCCTGGAGAACATCAATTTTGAGATTCAACCAGGACAAACGATCGCGCTAGTCGGTCGAAGTGGTTCTGGTAAAACAACGCTCTCTAAATTGATTTTAGGGCTGTATCAACCTACGGCTGGATCGATCGAGATCGACGGCAAAGATCTGACAACTATTTCATTACATTCCTTGCGATCTCAAGTTGGGATTGTCGATCAAGATACCTTTCTATTTAGCGGTACCGTCAAAACTAATATCACCCTCGCTAAACCTGGTGCTAGCTCCGCCGAAATTCAGCGAGCAGCGGAACTAGCTGGCGCGGATGAATTCATTAAAAAGATGCCAATGGGCTACGACACCGAAATCGGTGAAGGTGGTAATATGCTCTCAGGCGGACAACGCCAGCGACTCGCGATCGCGAGAGCATTATTAAATAATCCGCGACTACTCGTATTTGATGAAGCAACTAGTAGTTTAGATACCGAATCCGAACAAATCATTCAACACAATCTCGAAAAAATTCGCCGCGATCGCAGTACGATTATTATCGCTCATCGGCTCTCTACAGTTCAAAATGCCGACCTAATTTTAGTACTTGATAAGGGCATATTGATTGAAAGTGGCAATCATCAGCAACTGATGGAAAAGCGCGGCAAATACTATCACCTAAATCAGCAACAAATTGTCACTATTCAAGGATAGTATGTCTTGAATTAAGCTACGCACACAAATTGAATAGATCGAACTCAAATATAATAAGTCATGCTGACGATCCCTAGCCAAGAATCACCACCAATTATTAAAGTACTGCTAGTAGACGATCGCCGCGTCGTTCGCGAAAAAATCAAATCAGTGCTGCAATCCTGTCCAGATATTCAGGTAGTAGGTATCGCCGCAGATGGTGATAGTGCCCTCGAACAGCTCGATAATTTAGATCCTGATACGATCTTACTCGATCTCGATATGCCGGGACTCGATGGCATTCAAACAGCAAAAATTATTTCCCAACAATATCCCCACATTCAAGTAATCATTGTTAGTAGTCTCGAAAATACTCCTGATGTTAGTACTCAACTAGCTCCTTGTGTGAAAGACTATATAATTAAAGCTGATATCGAACTAGAAATAGCTAATAAAATTCGAGCTGCTCATCAAGATCGCGATCTCACAGCCAAGAGCAAACGAGATAATGTGGTTGGATTAAATCGATTCGATCGTCAAATAGGAGAGTATTCAAGTACCGATGTAGATGGAAATCTATCTAAATTCACCAATGTCAGTCAGACTACCCTCAGTAAGCTCCATGATTGGTCGAATTCTGCCAGAGAATTAATCGATATGATGCCTTTGCCGTGGACGCGAGGATTATTATATTCGCTCCTATTATTTTTAGGAATTATCATCCCGTGGGCGTGCTTGTATCGGATGGATGAAATCGGTACCGCCAGAGGCAGATTGGAATCTAAAGGCAATACCATCAAGCGAGAAGCCGATATTGAAGGTAGTGTATCCGTCCTCAAAGTATATGTAAAAAAAGGCGATCGAGTCAAAGCCGGACAAATTATTATGGCGCTCGATGCCAAAAGTGTGCGCGAACAAATCTATCAAAATCAACTCAAACTCAATGGCTCTCAGCAACAATACGATCGCTTACTAGCAATTAAAAGTCAAGTTGGACTGGGAACGAATGCCCAGCAACAGCAAAATCAAGCCCAACTGCTCGAAAAACAAGCCTTAATCGCTCAAGCACAACAAGTTATTAGCAATCTAGAATCTAACGCTCAAACTCAAATTGCCGAGAAATTAGCGCAGTTGCGTCAAGCTCAACAAACTCTAATCGATCGCCAATCCAGCTCTAATCTCCAGAAAGCGGAAAAACTCACCCAAGTCCGTCAAGCCGAGCAAGCGATTGTCGATGCCCAAACTAACTATATCCTCGCCCAAAATCGCTTTAAAGATGCTCAAAATGAGGAAAAACGCTATCAAAAACTTTATCAAACAGGGGCGATCTCAGAAGTTAAAGCTAAATAAGTCGCAAGTTTATCCCTATAAAAAAAACAACTCTTCACCCAAGCATTAGCAAGTTTAACCCAGTCAAAACTACGCGCAACCGAACAACGAGAAAACTATCAAAAACTCTTGCAACAAAGTCGGGCAGACATCGAACAAGCCAATCTCCGACTTGCCGAACAGCAACAAATTTATCAGGGGACGATCGCGCGTACTCAGTCCGATATCGCTCAGGCAAAACTCCGATTTACCGAGCAACAACGTGGCTATCAAAGCTTAACTAAGGGTGGAAACATTGCTGTATTAAAAACCGAGCAACAGTCTAAAGAAATTCAGAGTCAAATTGCCACCCTTCAGTCTGAAATCGCCCGCGATCGCGCCCAAGGCAACTTCCTCACCCAGCAATTGCAAAAATATACAATCCACGCCAATACTGACGGCACAATTTTTGAATTACCGATCGATCGAGAGGGCGCTGTCGTCCAACCCAAGCAACTCCTGGCCGAGATTGCCGCAGATACTAGCGGACTAGTCTTCAAGGGCGAAATCCCTGCCACTGAGAGTGAATCCCTGCGGACTAGCACCATCCAAAAAGAGGTCAAACTCAAGTTTGATGAATTCCCCTTTGAAAGTTATGATGTTGTCAAAGGAAAATTGATCTGGATCGCGCCCAACTCCAAACTCAGCCAAACTCCCCAAGGCTCGCGCGTAGCTAACTATGAAATCGAAGTACAATTAGGACAAAGTTGTATCCGACACGAGCAAAAGTGTATTCCATTTAAGTCAGGTCAACCAGCAACCGCCGAAATCGTGATTCGCAACCGCCGCATTATTGACTTTCTCCTCGATCCTTTCAAAAAACTCAGTAGTGGAGATCGCTAATTTTACAGTTGCAGTTCTGACCTTTAAATATTTATTCGCGTGAGTTATTCATTTAGATCGATCTAACATTTAATTTATGACCGCCAAGACAACTACCGATTTAAATTCAAAAATTAGCGATCGAGATTTGATTTATGAAGCTAAACTCTCAGGCAAGATGCCCGAATTAATGCGCGGTATTTTTCGCAGAAAAATTATCGAACAGCAAGTTGCCAAAGCTGGCATTAGCCCGACGATCGAAGACCTTCAAACCGCCGCCGATCGCTTTCGGGTAGTCAATCAACTTGAAAGTGCCGCAGCCACCCAAAAATGGCTGGCTGAAAGGTTGTTAACGCTGGACGATTTTGAAGATTTGATTACTCAAGATCTATTATCCGATCGACTTGCCGAACACTTATTCGGCGATCGAGTCGAGCAATTATTTTACCAAAACTTACTAGACTACAGCGGTGCTGTAATCTATGAGGTAATTCTCGAAGACTACGAGCTGGCAATGGAGATTTATTACTCACTCCAAGAAGGCGATCTCAACTTTGCTGATGTGGCGCAGCAATATATCCCCCTCACCGAATTGCGACGACGCGGTGGATATGTTGGTAGAGTCGGACGCAAACAACTCCGCCCCGAAATATCCGCTGCCGTCTTTGCCACAACACCTCCTCAATTACTCAAGCCCATCGTCACCGCAGTGGGCGTGCATCTGATTCAAGTTGAAGAGATCGTCGAACCAAAATTGGACGAGCAACTCCACCAGCAAATCTTGACCGAATTATTCGATCGGTGGTTAGCAGAAATAATGGATTCTCATCCTCAGCATCAACTTCGCTAGGGCATAGGCTTGAGCCTCAATTAACTCTCCGATGCGATATTTAGCTCGCGATGATAGAGATAGATATCACAGATATCTTCAGGAACAGCCGCTGTTAATTGTTGATAACCCTCCGCCAAGTAGTGGGGAATGCTAGCTGCGGGAATTTGTTGCCCCTCACCTTGCAGATACGCACAGATCTTGTGTTCGTCCCACTTGAGACTTTGATTCATCACCACGATCAGCCGGGAGAGCGGGGGCATTCGATCGAGTGCCCGTTCGAGATAACATCTTAAAGGTGGTGACGCAGCCTCTAAATCATAGCGAATTCGATCTGCTGGTGGCACCTCAATCCGATCGATCGTGTTACCAGTAATGTCAATCAGCCAGTTTTGCCAATTAGTCGCGTAAGAATCTGCCGATAACTTAACACGAGCGAGTTCCTCAAAAATCTGTCGCCACGCGATCGCAAATAAATAATCAGCTTGAGCCTGAGACTCAACCGCATGTTGAACAACACTATGCACGATCGCCCCATAGCGACAAAACAAAGCTGTAAAAAATTTACCCTGTTCGGGATGTAACTGATGCAAACTAACTAAATCTCGATCGCTATAATCAGTTAGCTCTCTTAAGATCTCGCGATTGGCTTCGGGGAAGGTAGGGATTGACAACATCGATCGGATTGGTTGACAGTTTAACAGCGATCGGTATCGATCTACTAGCGACTAAAAAGACACATAGCTGCCAGTGTATCACCCGATCGCCAACCGATCGGACTGAGTTTTACCTCACTCCCAAACTCCACGATATATTTAGCTTACAGACTATTATTAAATTTTAAATTTATGGCAATGGAATCTAGCTCTGCACCCCAACGGCTGCGTAACTTTGCAATCGTCTCGATCGCGATCTTGCTATCCGTTGCACTTGTTTTAGGCATTCGCGCCCAAAACTTTACCGATAGTCTCGAAGGTCAAGCCAAACAATCCCAACCGATCGACATCGCCCTTAGCAATGGTAAACCGACACTAATGGAATTTTATGCTGACTGGTGTACCAGTTGTCAAGCAATGGCACCAGATCTCGCCGCGATCAAATCCCAATTTGGCGATCGCATCAATTTCTCCATGCTCAACGTCGATAATACCAAATGGCTCCCCGAAGTCACCAAATACCGCGTCGATGGAATTCCCCACTTTGTCTTCTTCGATAACAAAGGCACCGTCCTCGCCCAAGCCATCGGCGAACAGCCCCGCCAAATATTAACATCAAAACTTACCGACCTCATCGCCGGAACCGCCCTCACCGACACCACCACAGCCGGAGAAGTCTCCAAATTCACACCCAAAGTAGTCCCCAGCGGCAGTAATGAAGATCCCCGCGCACATGGAGCATAGGAATTAGGCTTTAGGAATTAGGCTTTAGGCTTTAGGAAATAAAATCCCCTCCTCGGAGCGAAAAGTGCGGTCTTGGGGTTTCCCCAAGTAGAGCACCTTTTCAAGACAGGGGTGCCCGACAGGGCGGGGTGGGTAGATCTCCGCATCTCACTAACTCCCCCAGTCCCCCAGTCTCGCCAGTCCCCCCGTCCCCCCGTCCCCACACCCCCACCCGTGCCCCAAATCATCATCATCGGCGGCGGTGCCGCTGGCTTCTTCGCCGCCATCACCTGCGCCCAAACCCATCCCGATACCCGCGTCACCCTCCTCGAAGCTGGAAAATACCCCCTCGCCAAAGTCAAAATCTCCGGCGGTGGGCGCTGTAACGTCACCCACGCCTGCTTCGAGCCTACTCAACTAGTCCAGTACTATCCGCGCGGGCACAAAGCCCTGCGGGGTGCTTTTACCCGCTTCCAGCCCCAAGATACCGTAGCTTGGTATGCCGATCGCGGCGTCAAGCTCAAAACCGAAGCCGATGGGCGGATGTTTCCGACTACCGACGACTCAGACACGATCGTCCGGTGCCTGATGGACGCAGCAGCAGCCGCTGGCGTCAAAATCTGGACTGGTGAAGCCGTCGCCGAGATCGCCCCTCAGCAGCCCGCTGGGTGGCATGTCAGCCTCAAATCTGGGCAGGTACTTACAGCCGATCGCGTATTGCTAGCCACCGGGAGCAATCCTAGCGCTCATAAGTGGGCGCAACAATTGGGACATCCACTTGCTACACCAGTACCATCCCTATTTACCTTCAATATCCCCGATCCGCGCCTGACAAACCTAGCTGGTGTCAGCGTCAAATCTGCCACCGTCAAACTCGCTACCACAGGTAAAAATGCTTTAACTCAAACAGGTGCATTATTGATTACCCATTGGGGTGTCAGCGGCCCCGCAGTGCTAAAGTTATCATCCTGGGGCGCGAGATTGCTAGCAGAAGCTCGCTACAAAACTACCTTGATCGTCGATTGGTTGCCAGAATACCGCCCCGATAAATTGCGCGAACTCATCCTCGCCGTCAAGTCTCAATTACCCCAAAAAACCATTCAAAATAGCTGCCCCGTGCCGATTCCTCATCGCTTATGGGAATCGCTGACGAGTCACATCGGCATTCAAGCGAGCGACAGGTGGGCAGGATTGGCAAATAAAACACTCGACAGGTTGATTCAAGAACTCAATCGCGGTGAATATCAGATTACAGGCAAGGGTGTCTTTAAGGAAGAATTCGTTACCTGTGGCGGTGTCGATCTCAAGTCAGTGAATTTTCAAACGATGGAAAGTAAGATTTGTCCGGGGCTGTATTTTGCGGGAGAAATTCTGGATATCGATGGCGTGACGGGTGGCTTCAATTTTCAGAGTGCTTGGACTACGGGATATTTGGCGGGGATGGCGATGGGGGAGGGGTAAGAGGTAATGGGTAAAAGGTAAGAGGTAAGAGGTAATGGATTTCTGATTGCGATCGAGTGACTGAATTGCTACTATAGAGAGACAGATTGCTAGCAAACTATATGTCACAGCGGCTCAAGCGTTGGGAATCCCCCCGTAAAGAAGGGAGAAATGATAAGGGTAAAGGTGGTTCGGCACGTCAACGCCAGCTCAAAAAACGGACTCAAATGCTCCGGCAAAAACTCAAAGACCAAAGCAACGGCGACGGCAACAGCCAAGGTCAAAATAAGAAAGGAGAGAATCATGATTCTCTCCTTTTTTTATTGGTATCTAATTCGATCGTCAATCAATAACTTCCATCCAGAGTAGGTTATTTGCCGCGACCCAAAAACGCACTATCCACTATTCACCATCCACTAAAAAACCAGTAACTTTGTTTTAATCCAAGATCTAAGGCTATTTGCCCCAAAATTTGCTAAGATAAAAAGGTTGTCTAAAAATTCGCACATTCAGGGATTCGGGTGTTTCACAATGAAATACAGCCTGGATGGAGGATAAACCCGATTAGGAGTAAAGAATCTTATGCCAGTAGTAACCTTGGCGCAAATGATGGAGTCTGGCGTTCACTTTGGACACCAAACCAGACGGTGGAACCCCAAAATGGCTCCCTTCATCTTCACTGCGCGCAACGGCGTACATATCATCGACTTGGTGCAAACCGCCCAGTTGATGGAAGAAGCTTATGTTTACATGCGGACAGCCGCCGAACAAGGCAAACGGTTTCTATTTGTCGGTACCAAACGTCAAGCAGCAGGCATCATCGCTCAAGAAGCGAGTCGGTGTGGTGCAGCCTACATCAACCAACGGTGGTTGGGGGGAATGCTCACCAACTGGACGACGATCAAAACTCGCGTCGAACGCTTGAAGGATCTCGAACGTCGCGAAAACAGCGGCGCGTTGGATCTGTTACCCAAGAAAGAAGCCTCCGTCCTGCGACGGGAAATGGCTAAACTCCAGAAATATCTGGGTGGGATCAAGAATATGCGAAAAGTACCCGATATCGTCATTGTCGTCGATCAACGACGGGAATATAACGCGATGTTGGAATGCCAAAAGCTGAATATTCCGATCGTATCACTGTTGGATACCAACTGCGACCCCGACTTGGTTGATGTAGCTATCCCCGCCAATGACGATGCAATTCGCTCCGTCAAACTCATCCTCGGTAAACTTGCCGATGCGATCTATGAAGGTCGTCACGGTCAACTCGAAGGTGCCGATGTCGATCCTTACGACGGCTATGAAGACGTAGAAGACGACTTCGAGGAAGAAGGCGAATTTGCGGAAGTTGCTAGCGAGGAAGGCGGCGAAGGCTAGAATTAGGTATTGGGTGTCAAAGATTTTTGTACTCATCACTTAATTAAGTGGTATTGGGGTAAAGGGAGCAGTTGGGCTATCGCTTACCGACCAAAGGTTTAAGGGCAAAAAAGAGTAAATACTTTTATTTACCCTTTACCCTTTACCCCTTGTCTCGATCTGCGAGCGCGAATCGCTACCCTTTACCCTGCTACATATCTACCCACAACCATCTCGAATACAGATAAAGAAAAATGGCTGAAATAACTGCAAAGATGGTGCAAGAGCTGCGGAAAAAAACCGACGCACCAATGATGGAATGCAAGAAAGCACTCACTGAAACCAGTGGCGATCTCGAAGCAGCAGCAGACTGGTTGCGGAAATCCGGCGCAATTAAAGCTGATAAAAAAAGCGATCGAATTACGGCTGAAGGCTTGGTAGAAAATTTTACTCAAGCTGATGGTAAAGCTGGCGTACTAATCGAACTCAACTGTCAGACTGACTTCGTAGCGCGGAATGATGATTTCAAAGCTTTAGCACAGAGCTTGAGCAAACAGGCGATTAGCGCAGATAGCGTTGAAGCACTAATGGCTCAACCTTATGCTGCCGATGCCAGTATTACTGTAGATGCCGCTCTCAAACTGGCAATTGCTAGAATTGGGGAAAATCTGAATGTGCGCCGCTTGGCTAACTATCAAATTGCAGCGGGGACCGAAGGTGCTGTCGATTGCTACATCCACACTGGCGGACGCGTTGGTGTCTTGATCGAACTCGACTGTGCATCTGCAAAAGTTGCCGAGAGCGACGATTTCAAAGCTTTAGCACGGAACTTGGCAATGCAAGTTGCGGCTTGTCCCAACGTTGAGTATATCAATGTCGGTGAAATTCCTGAAGCGATCGCGAGCAAGGAAAAAGAAATTGAAATGGGACGCGATGATATTGCCAATAAACCCGACAACATCAAAGAAAAGATCGTCCAAGGACGCATCGACAAGCGACTCAAAGAAATGACCTTATTAGATCAACCCTACATTAAGGATCAGAATATTTCTGTCACTGAGTTAATCGGACAAACGGCTAAACAGTTAGGTGAAGGTATTACCGTTAGTCGGTTCACACGCTTTATTCTCGGTGAAGGGATCGAGAAAGTAGAATCTGATTTCGCTGCTGAAGTTGCCGCTCAAATGGGCAAAATGTAATTTCAAGTAAAGTAAATAATTGGGATAGGTCTAGATTTAGACCTATCTTTTTTAGTTGGAACAGATCTCCGACTTCTTCAAGAAGTCGGGTATCTATTAGTCTATTAGTAGCGCTCTAAAGATCTTAACTTGACATACTACAGACAGATATTTCGTAGGGTGGGCACTGCCCACCATCTATGTTTCAGGCAGAATCTATTTTATAAATAATTGTACCTACCTACTTACTATAGATAGCGATTAAATTAATAGTTCAGATAGTTGTTTTAAATCATAATCGATATTATTAAAAACAGGAATATCCGTAAATTCAGACAATTCGCGCAAAAATAGTGGCGAACTCGAACAGACACCAGAAATCGCATCAGGAACTAGCCCAAATTCATGCTTGAGGATATTCAATCCGCCAATCGCTCCAAAAGTATCGGGAGCGGCAAAGATGAGCTTGTGAATCCGCGATCGCACGTCTGGAGACTTGAGTAATAATGCTGTTTCTCGCTGGAGAATTCCATCAGCTAATTCAACACACCAATAATTTTTAGGATTATTAGCATATTTGAGATCTAAATCATTGAAGATTTTGACTACTTCCTTCTCTGCTAATAGATAAGTAGATGGATAGCCAAAATGGGTAAAATCATTGACGATCGAGGCTCCCGCATCCTGCATGTGTAAAATATCTTTGAGGCTAGCGGTACCAGTCACTTTCGAGGCACGCACGTCATATCCCATCGTCGTCAATGCCCAACAACAAGCCGTAGCACTAGTACTCTTACCAGAGTTCATACTAGTACCAATAAATAAGATTAGCTTCGATCGATCTTCTTTCTTTTCGGTTTTCTTAGGGCTAATTAATGAATAGTTACGCGTATTTACGACTTCACCATTAGAGTCGCAGATATAACCCAGAATTTTAACTTGAGTAGGTTCTTTAACTGATGAATTTTTGACTTGAACCTGACCGATAATACCCGATCGAGCTAACAAATCGACTTTGGGTTCCATCGATTGGGGAATCGTGCCCTCATAAAAATCCGGCGCATAGCGATTGCCAAATACAAAGATCGCCGTCGAACCTTCATTAAGGCGATGAATTCTCCCTGACTTATTTTCAAGTTCGGTATGTTGACCGAGGCGGGTGATTTTGCCATAGACGACATCACCATTTTCTGGTCGCTTATCCGAAAAATTATAATGTTTGATTTGCTTTCGACTAATCGTATACGCAGCACTTGGGAGAATATACCAGTCAGGAATCTTGTGCATTCGATCGAGCAAAAACGACTGGCACTATCTTCTCGCAATCGCATCGATCGATGGTGTGATGTTTTACGCAATCGAGGATACTTTTGACGATCGACTATCGATCTTGAGATCCAGGCGATGCAATCGTTCAATCGCGCTCGACAAAACAATAAGCGATCGAATGATGTCAACTCGCGCTAGGATTTTCCTAAATGCTAGACTCAAACATGCCCGACACCATCCAGCCAATCGATATCATTATCCTCTCCAATGGCCCTGGCGAGGTCACAACCTGGGTACGTCCGGTAGTGCGAGCATTGCGCGCGGAATTGGTTGCAGACATAGCCAGAGTCAGGATTTCGGCAATCTTGTCCCCATGTCCGAATGCTAGTGGTAAAGAAGTCCAAATTTTGGCAAGTTATCCAGAGATCGATCGAGTCCAGGGTGCCGAACACTTTACCAATTTTTTAGTGTGGGGTAAAACTGCCAATGGTTGGGATTGGCGGAGCAAAGGGATCATTATCTTTCTTGGTGGCGATCAGTTTTTCCCGGTGGTAATTGGCCAACGATTGGGGTATCAAACCGTCGTCTATGCCGAATGGGACGCCCGCTGGCATAATTTAATCGATCGATTTGCGGTGATGAATGCGGAAGTGATGGCTAAAGTCCAGCCGCAATATCTCGATCGATTTACGATCGTGGGTGACTTAATGGTTGAGAGTCAAAACGCGATCGATCCCGAACCAAATCCTGCCGCCAACGCGGATATTCTCATTGGATTATTACCGGGTTCTAAGTCCGCAAAATTAGGGATGGGCTTGCCATTGATGCTCGCGATCGCCGAATATATTCAAGCGACTAATCCCCGTGTCAAATTTGCCATTCCGGTCGCGCCGACGCTCGATCTGGCTACCCTAGCCAGCTATGCCGATCCTACCAAGAATCCGGTCATTGCCCTCGTCAATGGTGCAACTGCAACTTTAGAACATGATGGCAACCAGCCATATCTCAAAACTAGTAAGGGATTGACAGTTTCACTCCACACTGAATTTCCCGCCCACGATTTACTCTCCCAGTGTACGCTGTGTCTGACGACGATCGGGGCAAATACGGCTGAATTAGGCGCGTTAGGGGTGCCGATGATAGTTTTGATTGCGACGCAACAAATAGACGCCATGCGCGCCTGGGATGGGGCGTTAGGGATCTTGGTTAATTTACCTGTAGTCGGTACGCCGATCGCCAAAATTATCAATTCAATTTTGTACTATAAGTTTCGCGATCGCAAGTTATCATGGCCGAATATTTGGGCGCAGCAACGCGAGATCGTGCCGGAATTATTGGGTCGTCTGGATGCAAAAACCGTTGCTAATTTTACGCTCGATTATCTCGAACATCCTGAAAAGTTAGCCGAGATGAAGGCAGAGTTACGGCAGGTGCGTGGGGCGGCGGGGGCTGCTGATAAATTAGCTGCGGTCGTTGCTGGTCTGGTAGAGTAACGCTAGTCTCTTCTAGAAAGCTTAATCTGGAATTTGCTCAGCGCAAGAATCTTTAGGTCGGGTAGAGCCAAAAAGCACCAGCCAAACTATAAACATCGTTCCGGACATCTATAAATTTGACTGGTGCTTTGAGTTAAGTATC
>NZ_JANLWO010000718.1:0-3724 GCF_031364565.1 Chamaesiphon sp. OTE_20_metabat_361 | reverse complement strand
CGCGTCACCAGGGACGGATTTTGTTTACATCCTCGATCGTCTCCCAAATGCCAGGGCCATTTCAAGCGGTATATGCCGCCTCCAAAGCCTTCGTCCACTCCTTCTCCCAAGCACTCCGCAACGAACTCAAAGACAGCGGTGTGCTTGGGAGAAGGAGTGAACGAAGGCTTTGGAGGCGGCGTAAACGGCTTGAAATGGCCCTGGCATTTGGGAGACGATCGAGGATGTAAACAAAATCCGTCCCTGGTGACGCGCTACCATATCGGGGACGACGCGTTTGGCTAGGTGGACGGATGAGGCGATATTCAGTTCGATGATATTGAGTTCTGCCTGGAGGTCGGTTTCGATGAATGCCCCACCGACGCCGACTCCGGCATTAATGGCGATCGCCTCAATCGGTTTGCCAGCCGCCTGAATCTGCTGGTACAACGTCTCTACGCCGTCGTAGGTGGCGAGATCGGCTTGGACGGTTGCGACTTTAGCTCCAAGCTGCTCGAAGGCTTCAGCGACGGTTTCGATCCGCTCCCCGGTCGATGTGATGAGGAGATCGAAGCCATTTTTGGCGAATTGTTTGGCGAGTTCGTAGCCGATACCGCTAGAGGCTCCCGTTACTACTGCTAAGGGTCGCGCTGTGGCATCGGGCACGGAATAAGTAGTCATAACTATTTAAATACTTAATCAATTTGGTGGTTATTTGTTACGGGGTTTGCTATGTCCGATCGCCAAGAAAATTAAGACCAGGCTAGATCGCCGACTTATTGCGAGAAGTCGGCGATCCGATCTATCCTAATCGTGACTGCTCAAGACATAATCGACGGCATCGATCGATGCTTTCGCGCCTGGAAAATTAATTGTTCTCAACACTTTTTTCCAGCTCGTTCGCGCTGCGTTTAGCGACATCTGGATACATGCCGCCAAACTCTTTAACAGCATCTGCGGATTGTTCGCCGATGCGTTCGAGTCTTTCTCCAGGCTTACCTTTAACTTCCCGCGCTTGCTTTTGCCATTCCCCAGTAGTTTTGGGTCGATCGGGATTTTCTTGATGTACCATTCGATCGAGTTTGTCGATCGTGGCTTTGCTAGCGAGATCGGGTGCGGGCGTGGTATTTAATAAAATAAAACCGATCGCGATGACCGATAAAAATTGCCGTACTCGTACCTGCTTGAACCAGTTACCGATTTGAGTCACTGTCCGGGCGATTGTCTGTAACATTTTTAATTCCTCTTTGCTAAGTCAAACACTTTGACAAGTAAATTTTATCTTTAATTCAGTATTAAGATTAGCTATATTTATGACAAATAATTCTCTATCAAAAGATGTAGATTGAGTGCGTAAAAGAGGTAGGTAGAATTTCGAGTTTTCATGAGCCAGTTTCATAATTGACTCGACATGAAATAACTAATTAGGTACCGATCGGTTCGGTATAGCCTTGAATGTTTTCTGGCTCAAACTGACGCAAGATCCGTGTAGCTCGCTCGGTAAGTTCGCCCGTGCCTTTGACAATAACTAGATATTTACCAGCATTGAGCCGATTGCGATATGCCAGTGCATCACCGCTACCAATGGTTAGACCGACAGCACCGCCAGAAAAATAAGCACCCAAGGCACCCGCACCAGCGCCAAAAATACCACCTAAAACATGGTTGACAATTGGTACGCCTTCGGGAATTATTTCGATCGCGGTCAACCAGTTGAAGGCGTAACCTGCAATAAATCCAAAGCTAACTAGCCAAAATAATTCGCGTTTGATTTCTTGCTTGGCTTCAACATTAGGATCGATTAATCCATAGTCATCGGCACTTTGATAACCGTCACCTAATATGTTAATGCCATCGTTTGGTAAGCCTTCTTTTGCTAGTGCAGAATAGGCGGCTTCGGCTTGAATACGATCGGGTAAAACGGCAACGAGATAATTCATAAAAATTAGGGGTTTGATGAAGATAGCTACTCGATCGCAGATCCCCGACTTCTTAAAAGAAGTCGGGGATCTAGGAAATGCAAGGGTGAGAAGAAGCTACGCTACGCGCTCGGAATTGTCGGCCATTCGGTTGTTTGAGCTGTTGGAGCTATTTGAGCTGTTTGACCGGGTTTGAGTATGACCTTGATACAGCTCTCTTTTTTATGCTTGAAGATTTCGTAAGCGTGGGGGGCTTGCTCCAGGGGGAGAGAGTGAGTAATGATAAATGTCGGGTCGATATCGCCGTTTTGGACTCGATCGAGTAGGGGTTGTAGATACTTATGGACGTGCGTCTGTCCCGATTTCATCGTCAAGCCCTTATTCATAAATGCACCCATCGGGATTTTGTCAACGAAGGCGTTATAACCACCGGGTACAGAGACGCTACCACCTTTACGGACGGCGACGATCGCCTGACGTAATGCAGTGGGGTTATCGGTTTCGAGCTTAACCGCCATCATCGCTTTGTCATAGAAGCCTTCTAGCCCCATCCCGTGTGCTTCCATGCCGACAGCATCCATCGCCGAATCGGGGCCGCGCCCGCCTGTCATCTCCTTGAGAGCTTCGCCGACTTCAATTTCTTCATAGTTGAGGATTTCGGCACCGCCAGCCTTCGCCATTGCCAACCGTTCGGGGACGCGATCGATCGCAATTACCCGCTCGGCACCGAGCATAAACGCACTGCGGATCGCAAATTGTCCCACGGGACCACAACCCCAGATCGCGACGGTATCTCCCGGCTGAATATTGCAGTTTTCAGCAGCCATATAGCCAGTGGGGAAGACATCGGTAAAAAAGACCACCTGCTCGTCGGTCAAGCCGTCAGGAATCTTAAATAAACCGACATCGGCAAACGGCACGCGGGCATACTCAGCTTGACCGCCAGCATAGCCGCCCAGCAGGTGCGAATACCCCATTAGACCTGCTGGCGAGTGACCCATCACTTTTTCGGCCATCCAAGCATTGGGATTGGAGTTGTCGCACAATGAGGTCATTTCCCGACTGCAAAAGAAGCAGGAGCCACAGGAGATCGTAAATGGCACTACAACTCGATCGCCAATTTTGACATTAGTGACTTTACGCCCCAGTTCCACTACCTCGCCCATGAATTCATGACCGAGGATATCCCCTTTTTTCATGGTGGGGTTCATGCCGTTATATAAATGCAGATCGGAGCCACAAATCGCGGTGGTGGTGATGCGGATAATCGCATCGCGCGGATTGAGGATTTTAGGATCTGGAACTGTTTCGACTTGGATTTTATTGGTACCTTGCCAGCAAACTGCTTTCATAATGGTGAATAGTGGATAGTGGATAGTGGATAGTTTTAGTGCGTTGGGTTTTATGCTGGTTGATGAGCGACAGCCGAACCGCAACCCAACCTCCAGATCTAACTCCGTCGCCCGCAGGATTGACCTTCAGTAGTCGCAATTTCCCCTGTCTCCATCAGCATCTTGAAGCGGCGTAGATCGTCACCGATCTGCTGTTCGGGGTTTTCGCCAAATAAGGATGCGATCGCGGCAGTGAGTGCGCCACCTGGTACGCTATACTCCAGCACGACTTTGACTTCCACGCCACGTCCGGGAGGTGCGGGGGTAAATCGGACAAAACCAGAGTTTTCGACATCTGCATCGGGGACAGAAGCCCAGCTAATCATCTGATTTGGCAGATCGGTAATGATGTCAGCATCCCACTCGACACTCTTGCCCAGCGGCGCACTCGCCACCCAATGCGATCGAGTTTCATTGATAACAGTCACCGATTTG
>NZ_JANLWO010000715.1:0-5937 GCF_031364565.1 Chamaesiphon sp. OTE_20_metabat_361 | reverse complement strand
AGGGGAGCCAGAGCCGGAGGCGAGGGCGGGACTGAAGAGCAAATCATACCTTAAATCAGCAACGCCAGAAAGTTTTCCCGTTTACCTTTTACTGTGCGCTCAAACTGCTTATCGACGATCGGAAATTAGATTTCGCATCTTTGCTAATATATGACTCCCAATTCCGCTAAACCACAAGCAAACATTGAAGGTTCTCGCGAACGCCGCCAGACTCCCAAAGCTTCGCTGCAAGGGCTATATCAACGCGCCGTCCGCGATGCTTTTATCAAACTCGATCCGCGTACCGCCGTCGGTAATCCCGTGATGTTCATCGTCTGGGTAGGCACGATCGTCACCTTGCTAGTGACGATCGATCCGAACTTATTCGGCACAGTCAAAGCCGATCTCGGTCAACAGCGGCTGCTGAATGGCTTAATTACGTTCATTTTATTTTTCACAGTCATATTTGCCAACTTTGCCGAAGCCGTCGCCGAAGGGCGCGGTAAGGCTCAAGCCGACTCCCTACGATCGAGTCGTGCCGATACCCCCGCTCGCAAAGTCTTACCCGATGGGACGATTGGGGAAGTGAGTTCTACCGCACTCCGCAAAGGCGATCTCGTCAAAGTCTCCATCGGCGAGATGATTCCCGCCGATGGTGAAGTCACCGCCGGGGTAGCTTCTGTAGATGAATCAGCAATTACGGGGGAATCCGCGCCAGTATTAAAACAACCCGGTACTGACATCGCCAGCTCCGTCACAGGCGGCACGCGCGTCGTATCCGACGAATTGACGATTAGGATTACTGCCGATCCCGGACAAGGCTTCATCGATCGGATGATCGCCCTCGTCGAAGGTGCCAAACGCGCCAAAACCCCCAACGAAATTGCCCTGACGGTATTTCTCGCCGTCCTCACCCAAGTATTCTTAATTGTCGTCGCGACTCTCTCCCCACTCGCCAACTACGTCAATACCCCCATTACGATCGCGATTCTCATCTCGCTCTTAGTCGCCCTAATTCCCACTACTATCGGCGGACTACTCAGCGCGATCGGCATTGCCGGGATGAATCGCGTCTCCCAATTTAACGTCATCGCCACCTCTGGACGGGCTGTAGAAGCCTGTGGCGACGTAAATACCTTGATTCTCGACAAAACCGGGACGATCACCCTGGGCAACCGTTTAGCCGATGAATTTATTCCCGTCAACGGTCATTCCCTGACTGAAGTTGCCGCCATTGCCCTGGCTGGGAGCTTATTTGACGAAACCCCCGAAGGTAAATCGATCGTCCAACTCGCCGAAAAATTGGGCGCGACACTCATGTTCGATCGTACCCGCGCTGAAGGGATTGAATTCTCCGCCCGTACCCGGATGAGCGGTACCGATTTTCCCGACGGGATTGAAGTTCGTAAAGGCGCGATCGATGCCATTCGCGGCTTCGTCCGATCGCGCGGTGGCAACATTCCCGACGAATTCGATGCCGCTTACGAGCGCGTCTCCAAACTCGGCGGTACCCCCTTGGGAATCTGTCAAAATGGGGACTTATACGGCGTAATTTATCTCAAAGATATCGTCAAACCCGGACTCAAAGAACGATTCGACCAACTCCGCCGCATGGGTGTCCGCACCATCATGCTTACTGGCGACAACCGAATTACCGCCTCCGTCATCGCTCAAGAAGCAGGCGTCGATGACTTCATCGCCGAAGCCACCCCCGAAGACAAAATCGATGTCATCAAGCGCGAACAGTCCCAGGGTAAACTCGTCGCCATGACTGGAGACGGCACCAACGATGCCCCCGCCCTCGCCCAAGCCAACGTCGGCGTCGCGATGAACTCCGGCACCCAAGCCGCCAAAGAAGCCGCCAACATGGTCGATCTCGACTCCGATCCCACCAAACTAATCGATCTAGTCGCGATCGGCAAACAACTTCTCATCACCCGTGGTGCCCTGACTACATTCTCGATCGCCAATGACATCGCCAAATACTTCGCGATTATCCCCACGATCTTCGCCGCCGCTGGCATCGGCTCGCTCAATATTATGGGACTCAAAAGCCCCCAGTCAGCCATCCTCGCCGCCCTAATCTACAACGCTCTCATCATCCCCGCCCTGATTCCGCTTGCCCTCAACGGCGTCAAATTTCGCCCCCTCACCGCCGACCAACTGCTTCAACGCAATATCCTCATTTACGGCTTAGGCGGTGTCATCGCCCCCTTTATCGCCATCAAAATCATCGATGTCCTGCTCCCCTTCTCCTAACCAATTATGAATCGCAGCATCATTTCCGCAGAGCTAGCCCAGCTCTGGCAAGCCTGGAGTCGCCGCAAATATCCCACCTATTTGTTCCTCTCCCTCTGCTTCAACGTCGTCCTCGCCTCCGCCGCCTTCGCCGCCACAGGCGACACCTTCTCCCGCCCCCAAATCTACGCCCTGTGCATCTTAGGCTTAGGTACGGTAGCTCTGTCGGCATATCTATTTGTTGTCATGTTTCAACCAGAAAGATTTTAGAGGAGATGGGAGATGGTAGATGGGAGATGGGGGATGGGGGATGGGAGATGGGAGTGAGCATGTTGGGTTTCATTCTTCTGCTTGGTGCGCTAAACCGTCGGGAAACCCGACGAGCGCGCATCCGCAACCCAACCTACAGATCTACAAAGCTCACCACGCTAGCACACAGATCGAACCATACGCAGGAGAGTTTGAGAGGCGGCGTCCCGCCTTTCAACGGGGGGGCCGGGGGTCGGAACCCCCAGATCCGGGTTCTGCCTCCGCCAGAAAAATCGAAACCCACTAATATCTAACATTTGCCGCCCCGCTTCCTACCCACAACCCACTAACATCCAACATTTACCGCCCCGCCTCAAACCCACAACCCACTAACATCTAACATTTGCCGCCCCGCCTCAAACCCACAACCCACTAATATCTGACATTTACCGCTCCGCCTCATACCCACAACCTCCAAATTTCACCCCACCAAACCCCCATAAACAACCATGAATCCCGCCCGCGAAATCGGTAAAGCCATCCGCGCCACCCTCGTCCTCTGGCTCCTCGTCGCCGTCATCTACCCCTTCGCCATGCTCGCTATCTCCCAAGTAGCCTTCTCCGCCCAAGCCAATGGCAGCCTCCTCCCCAACGCCCAGGGTCAGATCGTCGGCTCCGCCCTCATCGGACAAACCTTCACTAGCGATCGCTATTTCAACAGTCGCCCCAGCAGCACCAGTTACAGCACCGCCAACCCGAAACAAGACACCGCAGGCATCCTCAAAACCGGAATATCTGGAGCCAGCAACCTCGCCCCCAGCAACCCCGCATTACTCGATCGCATCAACGGCAAAACCGACCCCGATCCTAAAAAAGCGATCTCCGGCGACCTCCCCAGACTCAAGCAAGCAGGCATCAAACCCACCGCCGACCTCCTCTACACCTCCGGCTCTAGTCTCGACCCTCACATCACCCCTGAAGCCGCCACAGCGCAAGTTCAACGCGTCGCTAGTGCCCGCAAAGTTACAGCCGATCGCATCCAAGCCCTCATCGCCCAAAATACCGACGATCGCTTCCTCGGCATCTTCGGCGAACCCGGCGTAAACGTGCTCAAACTCAACCTCGCCCTAGATGCGTTAAGTTAATCCTATGCCTAAAGCCTAAAGCCCAAAGCCTAAAGCCTAAACCCATGCAAATCTACCGTCGCGGCAAACACAAAATTTTTATCGGGATGAGTCCAGGTGTCGGTAAAACTTATCGAATGCTCGAAGAAGGACATCGACTGCGTGCCGAAGGCATCGATGTCGTCATCGGCTTACTGGAAACTCACAACCGTGCGGAAACTAAGGCTAAAGCGATCGGACTCGAACAAGTTGCCCGCAAACAAATCACTTGGCAAGATACTACGCTCACGGAGATGGACGTACCAGCGATCCTCCATCGCCAACCGCAACTAGTTCTAGTAGACGAACTCGCCCATACTAATATTCCTAGTTCCGAGCATGAAAAACGCTACCAAGATGTCGAACAGATTCTCGTCGCTGGTATCGATGTCTATTCCACCGTGAATATCCAACATCTCGAAAGCCTCAACGATACCGTGGCACAGCTAACTGGAATTGTCGTGCGCGAACGCATTCCCGATCGAATTCTTGAAACCGCTGATGAAGTCGTCGTCGTCGATGTCACGCCGGAAACCCTGCAAGAACGCCTTCGCGACGGCAAAATTTACGCCCCGGAAAAGATCGACAGTTCTCTCAATAATTTCTTCCAGCGGCGTAATTTAGCAGCATTGCGAGAGTTAGCACTACGGGAAGTCGCAGACAACATCGAGGATACTCAGCAATCCAAGGGCGATGCCCTCGTACCCGCGACTTGCAACATTCACGAACGAGTACTGGTATGTATCTCGACATATCCCAATACCGTGCAACTCCTCCGGCGGGGGGCGCGGGTTGCCAACTACATGCACGCTCGATTCTATGTACTATATGTCAACGAACCCGATCGATTTCTGACTAAAGCTGAGAGCCTGCATATCGCTACCTGCGAACGGCTCTGTCAAGAATTTGGCGGTGAGTTTATTCAAGTGCGCGAATACAATATCATCAAAGCGATCGCCCAAACCGCCCAACAGTACCGAATCACCCAAATAGTCATGGGTGAAAGTCAAAAATCGCGGTGGCAGATCTTCTGGAAAGGTTCGCTGACTCAACAGATCCTGCGACTACTCAAAAATGTCGATATCCATATCATTTCAACTAGTAGATCTGCTGACGAGGAGCGAGTCAAGTCCTAACTGATAAATCGCTCCTGCAATTCTGGAGTCGGTACCATACAAGTATCGCGCCGTCCAAATAACACAAATCGCTGCCGCGCAAACTCAGTATACGCCCAATCTCTTAACGGCTGCGGCATCGCTGTAAAATTAGCTAAATATTGCCAACCACCATCTAATTTCGACAGTACCGCCAACACCGCATCACTTTTCGTCAAAACGCGATCGCCATCTACTAGCATCAACGTTTGAATATCGATCGGATCTAAGCCATGCTGACGATAGAGCCGTTGTCCCAATTCGGACTGAATCGCTGCAAACTGAAAAATCTTGTGTCGATCGATCTCGATAACCATCTGCACGGCAGTATTACAAAAGTTGCAGACACCATCGAATAAAATTAGGTTCTGATACATAAAGCTGACATTCGAGTCATTAAAAGTTTAAACATATCTATTATTACCTGGAAGTCTCGATCGGTTCCTGGCGACAGACAGCAACCCAACGAATCGCAAATTTAGCGATCGTCCCGCGATAAGAAGATCCTTCACCTCTGTAAAATAGGAAAGTTGCTACCTATTGAAAGTGATGACTGTAGACGCGATTAAATTTGGGACAGATGGCTGGCGGGGTGTAATCGGTGCAGAGTTTACATTCGATCGACTGTTGATGGTTGCGCCGATTGCGGCGGCGGTGTTGGCGGATACTTATGGAGCCAAGACGGGCAATCGGCTGATAGTCGTCGGATTCGATCGCAGATTCATGGCGGAAACCTTTGCCAAACGGATGGCTGAGGCGGTGCGATTGGCGGGATTTGATGTCATCCTCAGCGATACTTATGCACCGACGCCAGCATTTAGCTGGGCTGCACACAGTCAAAATGCGCTAGGTGCCTTGGTAATTACCGCCAGTCACAATCCGGGTGATTATTTAGGTTTGAAGGTGAAGGGCAATTTTGGGGGTTCGGTACCGCCAGAAATGACGCAGCAAATCGAGGCGAGGTTAGGCGAAACGATTTCAGTCAGTCAGCCGGGAACCTTAACAACTTTCGATCCGTGGGCGAGCTATTGTCAGGAGTTGCGGGGAAAAGTCGATCTCGCGAGCATTCAACAAGCGATCGCGTCTAGTAAATTGACTGTATTTGCCGATGTGATGAATGGTGCGGCGAGTACTGGTTTAGGTAGATTATTAGG